>JADNEJ010000500.1 GCA_016292295.1 Candidatus Thiodictyon intracellulare | reverse complement strand
GCCCTGCTGATAGCGCCGAAAATGGTCGCGCACGGTGTTGGAGTCGATTAGCAGGACTTCGACGACCTGCTCTGCCGGCCAGCCCGCCTTGATGCGGTCGGCCTCGCGCTGGTCGTACGTACGCCGGTAGGGGCCTTGATTACAAATTCGCCCAAGGCCGGCCGGCCCATGTGAGTTTACACGCGCAAGACCATGTTCTGCAAGGGAGTGGCGACGCCGGGACTGAACAAAGTGGGCGGAATTAAATTATGATCAAGGCCCCAGTATGCGGCACGCAGCTCGGCGAGCTGCTCGGTGGAGAGGGTATAGTCGAGCATAGGGACGATAGTATATCGACGTCGTGCGGAACTTTACCGCTGCCGCTGGCAAGTAGAACTGTTTTTCAAATGGATAAAGCAACACTTGCGCATCAAGGCGTTTTTCGGCATCTCCGAGAATGTGGTGAAATCGCAAATCTGGATAGCCATCTCTACCTATATATTGGTAGCGATTTTGAAAAAGCGAATAAATA
Organism: Candidatus Thiodictyon intracellulare; assembly: GCA_016292295.1. Classification (GTDB taxonomy): domain Bacteria; phylum Pseudomonadota; class Gammaproteobacteria; order Chromatiales; family Chromatiaceae; genus Thiodictyon; species Thiodictyon intracellulare. The sequence continues at coordinate 2,604 of JADNEJ010000500.1, read as the reverse complement.
TTGACGCCAGCTTCTACATTTTGCTATAGGTCATGAACCTGACCCTATTCGAGCGCACCCCGATAAATCAGTTAGTTACTGATCAGGATTCCGATCCCGCGGACATCCTGCAGCATAGCCAGTTGACTTTGTTCGACTAAACGTTGGGACACTAGTGGATTTATCTACCATTGTGGACAGTGCCTTTTGATTGAGGTCCGTCCGGTTCGATCGCGTCCCCAGGAGGCCGCCCCCATACCCGCGACCACCTATCCCCGCATCGTCCTGATCGACGATGACCCACGCCTGCTGGCTGCTACGGCCCGCCTCATCGCTGCCTGAGGCTATCGCTGCGAGACCTTCGCCGATGGCCGGGCGGCCCTGACCGCGATGGCCGCGGACCCGCCCGACGTGCTGCTGGTGGATATCTACATGCCGGACGTGGACGACTTCGAGGTGATCGCACGCATGCGCATGATCGCTCCCGGGATCCGGATCATCGCCATCAGCGGGGATATCGTGCGGGGCCACCCGACCCATGTCCTGGCCGTGAGCGCATAACTGGGAGTGGATGCGACTATCCAGAAGCTGCTGCGGCCGCCGCAACTGCGCATCCTGCTCGCACAGTTGTGCGCCTCGGCGCCGACCGCGTGACCGGCACGGCGCCATGGGCAGGCGGCAGGTCGCCCTGGATACGGCAGGAGTTGGGATCATCGACACAGCCATCGGCACCGCGGTGCCGATCCAAGCCTCAACCGGACCAAGCCCCACCCCATTGCTGGCGCTGCTCTGCTACCACCGGGGACTCGGGATGGGCTAGCCGCCGATCCTGCTGGTGGCCGTCAAGCAGGCACTCAACGGCATTCTCAATGCCGCCGTTGCCGCACCCTCTCGGTCGCGCAGGTCCTCTTCAGCGTCCTGCTCTCCAGCCTGCTGTTGCCATCCTTGCTGATAACGGCCTGGCAGACACCCGATCTGAAGGGCCACATAGAAGCCGAACAGGCCAAGCGGCTGCGACTCTTCGCCGAGCTTGCGGTCCATCACCTTGCACCGCGGCGCGACTCGAACGGCCTGGGTGAGGCAGATCATGCAGCGCAACTCGCGCACTTGCAGGAACTGCTGGGTGAGAACCTCTCGGCAGGCAGCGATCCGCGGGTGCAGTGGTGGGCGCCGCCGGCCAGCGTCGACCTCGGTAAGATGCCCCTGTAGGGGACGGAGATTCCCGGCGGCACCGCGGGACTTAAGATCATCCTGCCCAGCGGCCGAAGCCCTCGCGCATGGCCCTCTGGCGCGGGGCGCGTTATCGCATGGAGATCCCTGGCGAACCCTGGTCCCCGCAAGAGCTGTTGGCGGTCGAAGTCAACGCGCCCCTCCCTGATCGACCGGCTGCAGGAGATCGTGACCCGGCTCCTGCTGGCGCTCCTGGCCCTGGCGAGCCTGGACGTCGCGCTCGCCGAGGCCCTGAGTCGGCAGTTGGTCCGCCCGCTGCGCGAACTGGTGGAGGTCACGGCGGCCCGGTGCCCGCCGCTATCCGCGAGGACCGTCCCTGGCCCTTGCCGCAGCCCGGCCGGTTGCTGGAGCTCGGGCTGTTGGCGGACGCGATGGCGGCGATGGCGCAGTCCCTGAACGCAAGCTTCAGGGCACTGGTGCAGGAAAATCTGGACTCCATGCGCCGGCACCTGCACCGCAACGAGCAGCTACTCACGCAGGCGCAGGGCATCGCCCACCTAGGGAGTTGGGAGCTGGATATGACCTCGTCGGCGCTGGTCTGGTCCGATGAGACTTTCCGGCTCTTGGGCTATGCGCCCGGGACCCTGATGCCGACGCTGGAGACCTTCTTCGCCGTCGTGCTGCCCAATGACCACGCCGCCATCCACGCCGCCTTGGGCACCGCCCGTGAGCGGCTGGGCCTGATCCACACGATCGAGCACCGGGTACAGGGGCCGGACGGGGTCCCACGCACCCTCCTGACCCAGGGGCGCATGATCCTCGACCCCGCGGGGCAGCCCTTGCGCCTGGCCGGGACCTGCCTGGACATCACGGCCCGCAAAGAGGCGGAACTGGCCCTCAATGCGAAACGTCGGCGTCTGTCCAATATCATCGCCTCAACTCGGGTCGGCACTTGGGAGTGGGAGGTCCAGACCGGTGTCGCCGTGCTCAACGAGCGCTGGTCCGAGATCCTCGGCTACCAGTTGTCCGACCTGGCCCCGATTAGTATCACGTCAACGCGGTCTGCGAACAGATCCTTGGATGTCGGTCGGACGAGCTGATCGGCCAGCATTTTTATGACCTCCTGCCGGCCTTGACATCATGGAGCGCCGTGAGCCGATCCGTGACTTCGATCGGCTCTGCCTGGGGGTGCAGGACTGACGGGTGTGGCTGATGAGCGGCGGGGCGCCCATGCTGACCCCGGACGGAACCTTCCTGGGCTACCGCGGCATCGACACAGACATCACCGATCGCCACCTGGCCCAGGACCTGATCCGGGAGAGCGAGACCCGCTACGCCGCCCAGCTCGAGGAACTGGTCGACCTGATCAATCGGTCGCTATCGCCTGCGGGCAAGGACTGTCCTGGTCTACGACGGCCAGGGCTTCTGGCTGTGTCAGAAGCGCCTGTCGGAAGG
>JADNEJ010000421.1 GCA_016292295.1 Candidatus Thiodictyon intracellulare | reverse complement strand
CCGTCCAAGGGCCTCAGGCGGTGGCGCCGGTCGCTAAGTCCGACAGGCTGCTAGAGTCCCCGGCCTCCTGATCTCGTCTGCTGGGCCGGCATCGGCCGGTCCACGGGCGCGTCTCTGGTGCGGCCGGCGCCGTGGCCGTTGAAGTGATTCCCGGGTCGTCGATCACGCTGCCGATTCGCCGGAACCGGGTTCTGCGGCTATGATCCGCGCCAGCTACGACCATGTCGGCCACCACGGGGGGCCGGGGCCCATGAATCCATCGATTAGAGCGTAACGAGATGGCGGATTAACTGATGCTGTTGCCGAGCGCCGACCCGCAGCGCTGTCGTCTGCTGCGCAGACACGCGGACCTGGTCTTGGGACCGGGCTTGAACTGAGCCCCGCAGGGGTCGACGCGGGTGCGCATCCATCTGATCTGCGCCGGGCACCGGATGCCCGCCTGGGTTGAGGCCGGGTATCAGGACTATGCCCGGCGGCTGCCGCCGGAGTGTGCGCTGCACCTGATCGAGGTGGAACCCTTGCGGCGGGGCAAGACGGGCGGCCCGGACCTGGCGCGGGAGGACGAGGCGCAGCGCATCTGCAAGCTGATCTCGAAGGGGGGTCGCCGTGGTGGCACTGGATAGACGTGGGCAGGGGTGGAGCACGGAGGATTTAGCCCTGCAGCTGATGGCCTGGCTGGGCGCCGGGCGAGACCTGGCCTTGCTGGTGAGGGGGCCGCATGGGTTGGCGCAGCGCGTGCTGGCCCGGGCCGATCAATGTTGGTCACTGTCGCGGTTGACCTTTCCGCACCCCTTGGTGCGGGTGATCCTGGCGGAGCAGATGTATCGTGCCTGGACGCTGCTCAAGGGATATCACTATCACCGTGGGTAACGCGCTCATTGCTAATCAAGGCCGGGCTGACCTTTGAGCACTTTTATTATTTGCGTTTATTTGCGTTCACTTGCGGACAAATGCCTTTTTAGGATAACGAATTGAAGATGACCGACGCCGAGCCCCAGATCTATCTTGCCTCGCGATCACCACGGCGGCGAGAACTGCTGTCCCAGATCGGGGTGCGCTTCGCGGTTGCGGCCGCGGACTGCGACGAGACCCGCCGCCCGGGCGAGCACCCGGAGGACTATGTGTTGCGCCTCGCCCTGGAGAAGACCCGGCGGGCGCGCGCGACGCTTCCGGGGGACGACCCGCGGCCGGTACTGGGGGCGGATACCGCGGTGGTGGTGGATGAGCGCATCCTCGGCAAGCCGACGGACCGGGAGGAATCGCTCGCGATGCTGGGGCTGCTGTCCGGGCGCTGCCACCGGGTGCTGACCGCCGTGGCCCTGATCGCGACGGACGGAGAGCGTACCGATCTGAGCGAGAGCCGCGTGACCTTCCGCACCCTCACCCGGGACGAATGTCTGCGCTATTGGGCCACCGGCGAGCCTCAGGACAAGGCCGGGGGCTACGGCATCCAAGGCCTGGGCGCCCTCTTTGTCGCCGGCCTCACCGGCAGTTATTCGGGGGTCATGGGCCTGCCGCTGTTCGAGACCGCACGACTCCTGGGACAGGCCGGCATCGAGCTGATCCCGCCCGCGGCGCCCGCGGCGCCCGCGAGCGGGGTGTCGCGGTGAGTGAAGAGATCCTGATCAATGTCACCCCGCCGGAGACCCGGGTCGCCGTGGTGGAGAGCGGGGTGGTCCACGAGATCATCATCGAGCGCGCCGAGCGCTGCGGCCTGGTGGGCAATATCTACAAGGGCAGGATCGTGCGGGTGCTGCCGGGTATGCAGGCCGCCTTCGTGGAGATCGGACTGGAGCGAGCCGCCTTCCTGCACGCCTCCGACATCATCAGCGCCTCCGGCGAGCCGCGCGGCGACCACATCCACGAGCTAGTCCGGGAGGGTGACGAGCTGGTGGTGCAGGTGGTGAAGGACCCCCTGGGGACCAAAGGCGCGCGCCTGACCACCAACGTCTCGGTGGCGTCGCGCTATCTCGTGTGCATGCCGGCGCTCTCCAGCACTGGAGTATCCCAAAAGATCGAGGAGGAAGACGAACGGCGCCGTCTGCGCGACATCCTGGAGCGCTACGTGGCGACCCACCCGGGTCACGGCGGCTTCATCGCCCGCACCGCCGCCGAGGGGGTGGGGGAGGAGTCGCTGTTCAAGGAACTGGACTTCCTCGCCAAGCTTTGGCGCGGCGTCCGGGAGCGCTGCCTGTTGGCCACCGCGATCGGCCTGATCCACGACGACCTGCCGCTGGCCCTGCGGGCGCTCCGTGACCTGGTGACCCCGGAGGTCGAGCGAGTGCGCATCGACTCCCGCGCCATGGTCGACAAGGCCGTTCCCTTCGCCGCCAAGTACATTCCCGACATCAAGGACCGCATCGAGTTTTACCAGGGGGGGCGCCCGCTCTTCGACCTCTACGGGGTGGAGGAGGAGATCAGGAAGACCCTGCAGCGCAAAGTGAGCCTCAAGTCCGGCGGGCACCTGGTGATCGACCAGACTGAGGCCATGACCACCATCGATGTCAACACCGGGGCCTTCGTCGGACACCGCAACCTGGAAGAGACCATCTTCAAGACCAACCTCGAGGCGGCCCAGGCGATCTGCCGACAACTGCGCCTGCGCAACCTGGGCGGCATCATCATCATCGACTTCATCGACATGACCGAGGAGGAGCACAAGCGTCAGGTCATGCGTGCGTTGGAGAAGGCCCTGGCGCGGGACCACGCCAAGACCCATATCACGGAGGTTTCCGCGCTCGGGCTGGTGGAGATGACCCGCAAGCGGACCCGCGAGTCCTTGGAGCACGTATTGTGCGAGCCCTGCCCCTGCTGCGGGGGACGCGGCTCGGTGAAGACGGCCCAGACGACCTGCTCGGAGATCTTCCGGGAGATCATGCGTGAGTCCAGGCAGTTCGACGTGGAGACCCTGCTGGTGCTGGCCTCCCAGGCGGTGGTGGACCGGCTGCTGGACGAAGAGTCTGCCCACCTAGCCGAATTGGAGGAGTCCATCGGGCGGCCGATCCGCCTCCAGGCCGAGTCGCTCTACACCCAGGAGCAGTACGACATCGTGCTCATCTAGTAGCCTGTCGGACTTAGCGACCGGCGCCACCGCCTGAGGCCCTTGGACGGGCTTTT
>JADNEJ010000040.1 GCA_016292295.1 Candidatus Thiodictyon intracellulare | reverse complement strand
CGTGCCAAGTGGCCCTTGGACAGCCAGTCCTGCACCGACAGCGGCAGGAGCAAGTTAGTGTCGCGATCCATCGGGTGGGCCTTGATCACAAATCCGCCAAAGGCCGGCCGATCCATGTGGGTTTTCGCGCGCAAGACCGCGCAAGACCATGTTCTGCAAGGGAGCGGCGACGCCGGGACTGAACAAAGTGGGCGAAATTATGATCAAAGCCATCGAGTGGAAGCGGCGCATCGGCAGTAGCACTCCGGCCATCGGGGTTGATCCTGACAGTGTACCGGACCCGTCGCCCCGACGGGGCCCCGAAGTCCGACAGGCTAGTAGCAGAGACGCGCTTATTTTACAACTGTACCTTTTTAACAACAACTAACAGCTCCGTCCTCTGTTTTTCATATTTCTCAATGGCACTGCCAGCAAAGGGCGGGGCGCCACGGGCGCGCATACAGAGCCCCTCGTGTGCAGAAGCGACATGTGGGCAGGTGTCGGCAAGGCCGACCGGTTGGCTGGGGTGCCCGTGCGGCGGACGCGCGACCGAGAGCAGCCGACGCGGGCGCCACCTCGACCTTGGTTTCCGTCGGGGACGCGACGCCAGCCGCGGACCGACAACCTGGATCCAGAGCCTGTCACAAAACATTTAATTATAGTCTTTTTTAAATCGGCCGGAGCAACTGGGATGGTGGTGCGACGAGGGTATCGGAACGCCCGACGGCGATCAGCTCGCGGCCCGCCGGCGCCGGCCTTTGCAAGCGCGGAGACCCGGCAACGACGGCCCTGAGGCGCAAAGGGATTCACCACATCATTGAAGCAACGCACAACCCCGCGTCGACGGCTACGAAGCCACGGCCATTTGTCCCCATCGGACGCGCTCTTCCAACCTGGCTTTGACGTAGAATAATCCCGGTCCTCAGCCGAAGGGGTAGAAATGCAGGGTATCGTCATAGTCACGGGCGCCTCCGGGTTCCTCGGCCCGGCGCTTTGTCGGGCTCTTAAAGCCGCCGGTTGGCGGGTGCACGCGGTGATGCGCAGGCGCGCCACGGGGCCTTGGGACAAGGCCGTCACCCTGGATCTGGGTCGGCACTGCATTCCTGATGACCTCCTGGCTGATGTGGACTGCGTCTTCCACCTGGCGGGCAAGGCCCATGCCGTGGCGCAGGGAAACGATGCCGACGAGGAATACCGGCTCGCCAACTACCAAAGCACGCTCGACTTGCTTGCGGCGGCCCGGGTGCAGGGGGTGCGCGGATTCGTGTATTTCAGCAGTGTCAAGGCCATGGACGAGGACCGGCCGCCGGTCTGGGTCGGAGCGACGCCAGGGACCCCTTACGGCCGCTCCAAGCGTGCCGCCGAGGAGGCGGTGCTGCTCAGCGGGAGCGTGGCGCACCCGGTGGTCCTGCGGTCTTCGCTGGTCTACGGACCACACCCCAAAGGCTATCTGGCGCGGCTGATTCGGGCGGTGCGCGCCGGCTGGTTCCCGCCCTTGCCGGAGTTGGGCAATGGCCGCTCGATGGTCCATCGCGAAGACCTGGTCGACGCGGCCATCGCGTGCGCACACGAACCACGGGCCCGCGGTCGGACATATGTGGTTACCGACGGGACCCCCTACAGCACACGGCAGATCTATGAATTCATTCTGGAGGCGCTGGGACGACGGGTGCCGGGCTGGACCCTGCCGGTTGGCCTGTTGCGACTGGCGGCACTGAGCGGGGATGGGATCGGGCGGCTGCGGGGCCGACGTTTCATCTTCGACTCCGAGGTCTTGGAGAAGCTGATCGGCTCGGCCTGCTATGACGGCGCGCCGATCGCCCGGGAACTCGGGTTCCAGCCCCGGCGAACTCTGCGAGACAGCATGGCTGAGATGGTGAGTACAATATCTGAAGTTTCCTGGTTCTGAAACCCGCGCAGGGCCAAACACTTGGGGTCTGGAGTTTTCGTAGGGGTTTGCGTGGATCTCCGCAAACCCCTCGAGCCCCCCACCGCCACCCCTCGCCCCTCCGGTGCCACCCCTGGAAAAGCCTGAAACTCCAGTATAGTATGATGCCGGGATATCTGCCGGGCAGGTTCCCCGGCACGACGCTTAAGTTCCGGCCGCCGCCGCGGCATTGCGCACTGGCGGGCGAGGCGTTAACGTGAAAATCAAACCGGGACCCGGTGAAAGAGAGTCGATGAAAGCAATACCCACAGCTCCGACACCGACGGCGATCTTCAATGAAGCGCTGGCTTTTCATCAGGCGGGCCAGATCAGGCAAGCAACGGCCCTTTATCGACAACTATTGCAGGTTCAGCCCCACAACGCCGATGTGATCTGGTTGCTGGGCAGTATCGAGTGCCAGTTGGGCCACCTGGAGCAGGGCGCCGCGCTGTTGGAGCGCTTGCGCGCTGTTGGAGCGCTTGGTGGAAATCGTGCCTGACCATGCTTATGTACATTACAACCTTAGTCTGGCCTTAAGTAAGCTCGCGCGTCACGAGCAAGCGGTCGCCAGTTACGCCAAGGCGCTGGCAATCAAACCGGACTATGTGGAGACGCACCTCAACCTCGGCAATGCACTGCGCAACCTCCAGCGTTGGGCGCCGGCACTCGTCAGTTACGACCAGGCGCTGGCGGTCAAGCCGGACTATGCCGAGGCCTACTACAACCGCGGTCTGGTCCTGGATCAACTCGAGCGGCGGAGGAGACACTCGCCAGCTTTAACCAGGCACTGGCGATCAGGCCACGCTATGCCGAGGTGCACGCGCAACGCGCTCATTTCTTCCTCAGGATCAATAATTTCAGGAGGCGTTGGCAAGTTACGACAGGGCCTTGGCGGTCAAACCGGACTTTGACTTCCTGCACGGACACACATCATATATCCGCATGCTGCTCTGCGATTGGAGCAGGTTTCATACCGAACACGACCGACTCGTGGAACGGCTGGCGAAGAACGAAAAAGTCTCCCTCCCGTTCACCACCCTGACGTTGATCGGCTCACCCCAAGTGCGTCGCCGGGCTTAAGAGATTTACGTTACCACGGTCTTGATCACAAATCCGCCAAAGGCCGGCCGGCCCATATTAGGTTTACGCGCGCAAGACCATGTTCTGCAAGGGAGCGGCGACGCCGAGACTGAACAAGGTAGGCGGAATTA
>JADNEJ010000188.1 GCA_016292295.1 Candidatus Thiodictyon intracellulare | reverse complement strand
GCCCTGGCCGTCTCTGGCCGAGGTGATCCGCCAGCGGTGCCAAGGACTTCAAGCCTTACCGTTGCCCTCATCAGCTATCTGATCGGGGCGACCCGCTACGACTACTTGGCAACCAGGAGGGGCTAAACGGTTACGATCCGGATGGTCGCTCAGGAGCCCGCCAAATACCTGGCCGGCACGGGGCGCGGCGAGGTGCGCGTGGTGGGCTTCGACGCCTTGGAGCCGGCACGCGACGCGGTCCGCTCGGCTGGCAGCCACCGTTGACCAACAGACGGCCGAGCAGGGCTACCTGGGGGTGATCTACGCGGTAAAGGCCCTGCGCGGGGGCCAGGTACCACCGGAGACCATTGTGGAGAACCCGCATCATCACCAGCGATACCCTGGCCGGCGCCGGATCAGCCGTCACCCGCGTCTCCTTAGGACACTCGCAAGCGTCGCCATGGCCCTATGCTGATCCACCCCGCGGATCACTCACAAGTTCATCCTCTATCTGATGATGGTGAGCGTACTGTCGCTGCTGGCGGTGACCTATGCCTCGTTCGCGCGCGACGAACCACAGGATGACTACGGCCATCTCGCCACCCAGGCACACATCGGCTATATCTTGAACGGCTATCTGAACCTGGACGGACTAGTCTCGATCGACCTCTTCTCCGCCGACAGCCAGCACTTTCACGTCGGCGACACCCTTAATGGGAGCCGCCTGGACAAGGCCGCCCGCGTCTTCCGGCCCGCTGGGGGATTTACCGGGACGCCTTAAACCGGGAGAATCCGGGCCTCAGGTTCCCGGGGCGGGGGGTGCAATGGCAGCCCCGGCCGGGTCGAGTTCGTCCCCAGCCGTAAGCCCGAGACCTCACCGTGGCCCCACCGACCGTTTTCGAGCACCCCCTGAACGAACGCGTCCGGACCTTCCTGCGTCTAGAGCACCTGTTCGAGAAGGTGGACTACTTCATGCCCCAGTATGACCCCTGGGCGACCCGGGTGGCGGTGGAGGTGCTGATCGACATCACCGCCGTCACCGCGCGCTCGGACCTCAAGACCGAGATCGCCAAGGAACTGGACCGCAATCTCGCCGCCTTGGAGCGGATCGCGAATCAGCCGAGGGTCGACTCGGGCACCCTGGAGCGTGTCTTCAAGGACCTGGAGTGCGCACTCGCGAGCATCGTCTCCCTCACCAGTCAGATCGGCCAGACCGCCCGGAAGGATGAATTCCTCAAGGGCGTGGCCCAGCGCAGCACCATCCCCGAGGGCGCCTGCTGCTTCGACCTACCCCAGTATCACCACTGGCTGGTCCAGTCCCCGGAGCGGCGCCAGTCGCGACTGGACCATTGGTTACCGGACCTGCGGCCGGCGGACTCGGCCATCCGGCTCATGCTGTCGCTCGCCAGCGGCAGCGCCACGCCGCCGCGCCAGGTGACGGCCGTCAGGGGCTTTTTCCAAGAGACGCTGGACCTCCAGGCGCCGGCCCAGATGGTACGCGTGGCCTTGCCGGGGAGCGGCAGCCTCTACCCGGAGATCAGTGGCCACAAAAACCGCTTCAGCACCCGCTTCATGACCATCGAGCTGCGTGTGCGACCGACCCCGACGCCAACCGACGTCGAGTTCCGTCTCACCTGCTGCGTCTTTTGAGAGACCCTATGACCGCCCCCACACCCACCCAGGTCCCTTGCCCCCATTGCGGCCGCCCGGTTGCGTGGTCCGCCGCGTCCCCCTTTCGGCCCTTCTGCAGCAAGCGCTGCAAGCTCATCGACTTGGGTGATTGGCTAGCCGAGAACCACCGGATTCCGAACAGCGGCGACCTCCTGGACGAGGATCAACCGCCAGCCGACGAGATTTGGCCGAGGCATTGAACAGAATTTGCGTTCATTTGCGGAAAATACGTCCCCCCCACCCACCGCACCCATTAAAGGATTTGCGCATGACCGACCTGCCACTCTTATTGAAATCTCTGATCCTCGGTATCGTCGAGGGACTCACCGAGTTTCTCCCGATCTCGTCCACCGGTCACATGATCATCGTTGGCGACCTGCTCGACTACACCAATGAGCAGAGCAAGGTGTTCGAGATCGTGATCCAGTTCGCCGCCATCCTCGCGGTCTGCTGGCTCTATCGGGCGCGCATCGCGCAGGTGCTCGCCCACATGTGGCGGCCGGGGCCGCAGCAGCGCTTCGCCCTCAATATCCTGGTCGCCTTCATGCCGGCGGCGGTGCTCGGCTTCCTGCTCCACGGGGTCATCAAGCGCTATCTCTTCAACCCGCTGACAGTGGCGGGCGCCCTGATCGTCGGCGGCCTGATCATCCTCTGGGTCGAGCGCCGCAGCCTCCCGGTATGCTTCGCATCAGTGGATGAGATCACCTGGCAGGCGGCCCTGAAGGTGGGCTTTGCGCAGGCGGTCGCGATGTTCCCCGGAGTCTCCCGGGCCGGTACGACCATTATCGGCGGTATGCTCTTCGGCCTGTCGCGCAAGACGGCGACCGAGCTGTCCTTCTTCCTCGCCATCCCCACTATAACCGCCGCCACCGCGTTGGACCTCTATAAGGCACGCGATATCCTCTCCTTCGACGACGCCCCCGTCTTCGCCGTCGGCTTCGTCTCCTCATTCATCTTCGCCATACTCGCCATCAAGGGCCTGCTGCGCTACATCTCCCACCACAACTTCAATGCCTTCGCCTGGTACCGCAGCGTCTTCGGCCTGATTGTGCTCGGCACCGCCTACACCGGGCTGGTCGACTGGCACGCCTGATACCGCGACAGGCCGCCCGTCGTCCAGTAACCACACACCCGCCGCTCACCTTGTCGGCACCGCCGCGCCGGGACATACTGTCGATGATGGCGCGGCGCAGACCCTCTTCGCCTGCCTGGCTGACGGGCCCCCGGGAGGCGGCTTCACCTCGCCCATGCGCGCGGTCCCACCGGTCGGCGGTAGGGTCCGCTGTGCGGACCGACGACCTCGCAGTTTTCCCCTTACAGCAGACGTAATACGGCCATCCGTTTCAGGTTCCACGCTAGGCAGACCAGCGTCCACTCGCCCGGAACGTTGTCCAGTCTACGGGTGAGAAATGTGCGGAAGCCCATCACCGATTTGATGATCCCGAACACCGGCTCGACGGTCTGTTTG
>JADNEJ010000484.1 GCA_016292295.1 Candidatus Thiodictyon intracellulare | reverse complement strand
CGGGGCGAGTGCCACCGCGGCCGGATGGCGCTGCAGGGCGACCAGGTAATCAAACAGGGCCACCTGGTGGAGTTCTGCGGTGGGGATCAGGCTTATGAACAGGTCGCCGATTTTGGCGCCGTTCAAAGTGCGATAAAACAGCGAATTGTTCCTACTGAAGTTTTCGGATTTTCCAGGGGGCACCGAAGGAGCGGGGGGTAGCGGCAGGGGAATTTTCGCGACATTATATAGCAACTGCACATAGTTACCAAATCAATTGGTTACGCAGAATCTGGCGGAAACTCAGTGCGATGCGAGCGAGTGGGCGCCGGGATCTGCCAGATTTCGGTGAGAAATCCTGCTGCCAGGACTGGCTCAGAATCGGGAAGTCGTAGCCAAGTTACTAAATAGATAGCCATGTGAATAGATAGCCATGTGCGTTTGCTACATAATGCATGATTTTCGAGCGGTTTGCGGAGATCCACGCAAACCCCTACGAAAATTCCAGACCCCAAGTGTTTGGCCCTGCCCGGGTTTCAGAACCAGGAAACTTCAGTTCAGTTAGAAAACTACTGGAACCCCTTGAGACTTCCCAAGATCTTTCAGAGACTTCCCGGCGAGTATTGGGAAAATCACAGAAATGTTTTGCCGGCTCCCAGGACATTTTTCGCAACTCCCTGGGAACAGCGGAATCCGGGTGCAGCCGCGCAGACGCAGAAGAATTAGCGGGCTGCCACCGGGGATCTAGATTCCGCTACGCTCCATCCAGCCTATGATGAGCTTAGAAGCCTGTCGGACTTCGGGGCCTCGTCGGGGCGGCGGGTCCGGTACACTGTCTGGATCAACCACGATGGCCTGAGTGCTACTGCCGATGCGCCGCTTCCACCCGATGGACCGCGACACTGACTTGCTCCTGCCGCTGTCGGTGCAGGACTGGCTGTCCAAGGGCCACTTGGCACGCGACGTGGTCGAGGTGGTGGAAGGCTTGGATCTGAGCGTGCTGGTGCAGGCGTATGGCAACGGATGGCCGTATTACGTCTGCAGTAAGGGGAACACCACGGAAAACTGCGTTTCTAGCCGAAAACAGCCTCTTTTTTGCCACAAAAGCTCATCCAAGGGCCTCAGGCGGTGGCGCCGGTCGCTAAGCCCTACAGGCTGCTAGTAACCCACGATGGAAATCCTAATGCTATTTCTGTTAGTATGCCATAAGTTTTACCAGATCAATCCTGTCGCGGGTCAAGGGCGAAGCGCGCTGCCAGGCCGACACTAGGCGGCCCGCATGCACGTAAGCGCGGCGTCGCGCACCAACACCAAAACAAAGAGCAATAAGAAGACACCCACATGTCCAACAAGCATCCGATCGTCGCCGTCACCGGCTCGTCCGGGGCTGGCACCAGCACCGTCAAAAATGCTCTGGAGCACATCTTCCAGCGTATCGGAGCGCGCGCCGCCATTGTCGCGGGTGACAGCTTCCACCGCTACAACCGCAAGGAGATGAAAGAGGAGCTGGCCAAGACAAAGGCCGAAGGCGGCAATTTGAGCCACTTCGGCCCGGAGGGCAACCTGTTCGAGAAGCAGTTGGAGCTGTTTCAGGGCTACGGCCGCTCCGGCACCGGGGAGCGGCGGCAGTACATCCACGACGAGGCCGAGGCCGTGCTCTACGGCGGTGAGCCCGGGACCTTTACCGAGTGGGAGCAGATCCCGCAGGACACGGACCTGCTGTTTTACGAGGGCCTGCACGGCGGCGTGGTGGCGGGCGATATCAACATGGCGAAGGAGGTGGATCTCCTGATCGGCGTCTGTCCCACCATCAACCTGGAGTGGGTGCAGAAGCTCCGGCGCGACACCCACGAGCGCGGCTATGCCCCCAAGGACGTGATGTTCACCATCTACCGGCGCATGCACGACTACATGACGTACATCCTGCCACAGTTCTCCGTCACTCACATCAATTTCCAACGCATCCCCCTGACCGACACCTCCAACCCGCTGTGCGTCGCCAACGTCCCCACGGCCGATCAGAGCCTGGTGCTGATCCATTTCCTGAAGCCAAAGCCAAGCGTGGAATACAAGCTCAATCTCAAGGGACTGATCGACGGGACCATGATCACCGGCTTTAACACGCTTGTGATCCCCGGAGGCAAGATGATGTATGCGATGGAACTGATCCTGACCGACCGCATCGTAGGGCTGTTGAAACAGCGGGGTCAGTTGGCTGAATTCAAGGGCTGAGAGACGCGTCCCGGGCACCGTTAGGCGTCCAAGGCTTCTTCCTTAGGATGGCGCGGCCAAGGCCCCCTTACCTGGCGGGGCATGCGCGGGGTCCAAAGTCGCTTATCTGCCTTGCCGACGCGTGCCCCCCGGTCGGCGCCGGAGTGAAGGTTCGGGACTGGGTGGGGCGACTTGCGAAGAACTCCGCACTACGAAGTCTCGACCTTACGACTGCCTGAGGCCTGCCTGAGGCGTCTCCATAGGAGAACCGTTTAGCCCCCTGATTGTCAAGTAGCCGTAGCAGGTCGCCTCTATCAGATAGCTGGTGATGGCACCGATGGGGCTTGAAGTCATTGGCGCCGCTAGCGGCAATCACCTCGGCCAGAGACGGCCAAGGCGCCAGAGACGGCCAAGGCGAGACGGCGCGTTGGCAACAGGTCTCGATGATGCTGGCCAAATAGGCGAAGGCGCGGGTGCCCTGCGCGATACGGGTCCCCATGCCGATGCGGCGGGCGATAACCCAGTGGCGCCGGGTGCGCTCGGCCTCGTTGTTGGTCAACGGCAGCTCCGGATGGTCGAACACCACCCAGAAGGTGTCCCAGTCGTTGGGCCTAGCAGCCTGTCGGACTTAGCGACCGGCGCCACCTCCTGAGGCCCTTGGACGGGCTTTTGTGGCAAAAAGAGACGGTTTCCGGCTAGAAACGCAGTTTTCCGCGGTGTTCCCCTGACTGCAAACGTAATACGGCCATCCGTTTCAGGTTCCACGCCAGGCAGACCAGCGTCCACTCGACCTGTAACCGTTTAGCCTAAAAGGAGCCGTAGGTGCCCACCGCTGGCCGTTCCTGGCCCGCGGACGGGTACACGCTGGCGCGAAGTTCCGGCTATGCCGGGGCCGGCAAACCCGGCGGCGGGTGCAATTCGCGGCCGTGG
>JADNEJ010000164.1 GCA_016292295.1 Candidatus Thiodictyon intracellulare | reverse complement strand
CGTGCCAGGTAGCCCTTGGACAGCCAGTCCTGCACCGACAGCGGCAGAAGCAAGTTAGTGTCGCGGTCCATCGGGTGAAAGCGGCGCATCGGCAGTAGCACTCCAGCCATCATGATTTATCCCGACATTGTACCTGACCCGCCGCCCCGACGGGGCCCTAAAGTCCGACAGGCTGCTAGGTCCGTGCAAGGGTACAGGTCCGCGGCGCAGCCCTGGCTGCGCTCCAGGAGTTGCGTCAGTTCGGTCCCGTGCCGGAGGGCACCGGGGACCCGCTCATCGATCAGCAGCAGGAGCGGCGGCTCGGGACTCAGCACCGGGGCGAACCGGGTGCGCAGTCCGGGCGGGGTGGACTCGAAGGACCAGCCGCAGCACTCGGCCAGCGGCTCGCCGCCGACGGCGGTCAGGCGCCAGGGCAGACACAGCGGCCAGGGCTCGCAGGGGGCCGGGCCGCAGCCAACCTCGACGGCGACCGCCAGGATGCGGGACGCCGGCACCCGGCGGTAGGCCCCAGAGGGTCTCGGCGAGCCGCGGAAACAGGTCTTCCCCTTCCCGGCCGCCCAACAGTAGGCGGTAGAGGGCACGATCGATCCGGGCCCGCTCGGCGCCGTCAGGAAGACTCCGGTCCGCCTCGGCGCGCCAGAGGGCGCGCGGGATGGCTGAGGCGCCACAGGGACGGTCTGACTGCCGACCTTGAAGAGGCGGCGCAAGCTCTGGTTACATCGACACAGAACTCGACGGTCAGGCACTGGCGGCCCTGAATCTGAGTCGGACCGGTGCGTGGCGCGGCGGCGCGGGTCGCCAGCCGCCGCTCGGCCTCGACGGCCAAGGCATCGCGCCGCGTCGCCTCGGAGGCGTCCGCCAGGCAGCCATTACGGACCAGTGCCTGAATACTATGCAGATCGAAGTGGCACTCGGTCCCGTCCCAGCGATAGGTAAAGGGCTTGATCGGGTCGCGCCGGTCTGGCGCAAAGTGCGGTGAAGGGCGCTAGTAGAGGGGCGGCAGGTCCAGTTCGCCAGCGCGCCAGCGCTTAATGAAATAGGACAACTCGCGCTCCAGGGGGTACTCGCCGCTGCCCTGGCGGCGCCCGAAATAGCCGTCCGACAGGATCAGCACGGCGACCGCGGCGCGGTCCATTCCGTCCTGGATGTGGTCGTCTCACCGGTCACCGGTGCGGATCTCGGTATCGTCCCAGAGACGATCGCCGAGCCCCTGGCCGAGCAGCCGTTGGCGAACTTCCTGATAGATCATCGAGTCCCGGTAGGAGTAGCTCAGAAAGATGAGGTCGCGCGACTGGTCGGTCATCGCTGCTCCTGGTCGCTGGGTCCGAGGCACAGGGGTCCGGGTAAGATACCGGTACCCGTGGGCGCGAACCATACCCCGTCCCCACGGACAACACCGAACCCCGCTGTCACAATAACTGCTTCTGTAAGCCTGCCACGGAGACCTTAAAACATGCCTGATCGCGTTGCCTTCATCGGACTCGGCATCATGGGCCGTCCCATGGCCATCAATCTGCGGCGCGCCGGATGCGACCTGGCGGTCTATGCCCGCCGCCCGGAGTCCATGGAGCCGCTGGCGGCGGCCGGGGCCATGACCTGGCGCAGCCCCGCGGAGGCCGCCGCCCAGGCCGAGGTGATCTTCACCATAGTGGCCGACACGGCGGACGTGGAGCAGGTGATCCTGGGGCCGGGCGGGGTGCTGGAGGGTGCGGCCCCGGGCGCGGTCGTGGTGGACATGAGCACCATCTCGGCCTCGGCCACCCGGGTAATCGCGCAGCGCCTGGCGGGGCTGAGGGTGGCGATGCTGGACGCGCCGGTCTCGGGCGGGGAGATCGGAGCGATCGAGGGGACCCTCTCGATCATGGTGGGCGGCGAAACGGAGGCGTTCGCCCGGGTGCGCCCGCTCCTGGAGGTCCTGGGGCGCAACATCGTCCATGTGGGCGCGAGCGGGGCCGGTCAGGTCTGCAAGTTGTGCAATCAGATCGTGGTGGGGGCGACCATCGCCGGGGTGGCGGAGGCGATCCTGCTGGCGCGCGCCGCCGGGGTAGACCCGACGCAGGTGCGCGAGGCCCTGCTGGGCGGCTTCGCCGCGAGCCGCATCCTGGAGGTCCACGGCCAACGGATGATCGACGGCAACTTCGCCCCCGGCTTCAAGGCGCGCTTGCACCAGAAGGACATGCGGATCGTCGGGGAGTCGGCCTATGAGCTGGGCCTCGGTCTACCGGCCGCCGCGAGCATTGCCCAGTACCTCAATGCACTGGTCGGCCAAGGGCTGGGGGAACTGGATTCGTCGGCCATCTACAAGGTACTGGAGACGATGAACCACTGAAAAATCGCCCGCTGGGCAATTTTTCAATTGGTTTGGTGGGGATCATGATTACGCTCAGCCCGCACCGCAACCCTGGCGGCGAAACTGGACGCTGGGGGCGCCGCACCCCAGTGCGGTGTGCCCTCGGAGGGGATCACGTAACACTGGGGTGCGGTAGGAAGGCAAGGTTGCGCCCGCTCCAGGCGCGAACGGTGCTTCACGACCAACCGCTGGCCAACGTGCGAACGTCGCGTGGTGGCAACGCACTCGCGTCTGGGCTAAAGTCAGTCTCAGGAGGGT
This sequence comes from Candidatus Thiodictyon intracellulare, assembly GCA_016292295.1. Classification (GTDB taxonomy): domain Bacteria; phylum Pseudomonadota; class Gammaproteobacteria; order Chromatiales; family Chromatiaceae; genus Thiodictyon; species Thiodictyon intracellulare. Next base: position 538 of record JADNEJ010000164.1, on the reverse strand, counting down.
CGGTGGACATTTTCTTACCCTTTATCCTAGCACCTCGCGATGGAAGCGCTCGGACCACTTCAGGCTAGGCTTCCAGCTGCTTGCCCTGGTATGTCCAGCGGAAATGATTGGCCATCGTCTCATTAAGATAGTCGATGAATTTGTTGATCTTATCGCATAGATATTCGACCGAAAGAAAATTTCCTCATCGAATAACTTCGCGGGCTAAGATCGAGAACAAAATTTCAATCTGATTCAGCCATGAACAGTGTTTAGGCGTAAAATGAAAGACGATGCGATTCGTGGGATCGCAAAGAAACGTTTGGCGCGTTGGCGCGTCGCCATGGACTCGAGAATTCCACACTTGCCTTTGACGTCGAGTTCACCGTTAAAACCGATAGCATCCGCACTATACACACGACGGATTCTGAGGAATGGGTATTGAGATTGTCCATGACGAGGTACAACTGCGACTCCGCCGGGCACGCAGCAAAAATGGGGAAAAGGAAACGCGCGAAATCGTCTTTGGTTCGCGTCTGGCCGAGTTGCCGAGTCACCT
>JADNEJ010000662.1 GCA_016292295.1 Candidatus Thiodictyon intracellulare | reverse complement strand
CATCTGGGCTAAAGTTTCTCGCGGCAGGACCTTCGGACATTTTTTACTACCCTGGATTAGTTTGCACTTCCAAGGGTATGAAAATTCGGAGGTCCTGCCAATCCCTTCGACGCTTATGACCGACTTCCACGCTTTGTCTTGAGCGGATTTATGATTCAAGGCCGCGCGCCCGCGGGCGTGGTGCTGCGCCAGTGGGTAAAGGCTGCGGCCGTCTGTGCCAGATCGGCAGTGGCGGGGAGTAACAGTGACATCGTGGAGCCTCCGGATCACTAAAAGCGGGGCTCCTACGCTACCGGGCCAGGGACGGGATTTCATGCAGCCTCGCCGGAAGGACACGACCGGTTCGGAGCGAAGGGCACAACGACGACGGGGCGCTGCTGCCGGTGACACCGGCACCCCGTTCGGTCAGTTAGCCGCAGGGACGAGAGTGGAACCCTGGCGCGCGCGTCGACCCGGTGCAAAGATAGCGCGGGTTCGTCGTCCGCACCGACTCGACCCGCGCCCCGAGCTCCTGTTGCCCCGGAGATCCGGGTACGATGCCGCCAGTGGGGGGCCCGGCACCAGGGGCGGCGCCCGCCGGTCCGCCACGGCCGCGCCCGCGGCCAATCTCGGTGCGCAGGCCCGCCCCCGGAGCCCGCAGCTCAGCCCCCCAACCCTTCCGCGACAGATCGGCTAACCAGTGATCCCAACCCAGATCCACCGAGTCCCGACCGATCCCGCCGCAGCGCCGCCCGCGAACCCCGCGGACCTGCTGCGGCAACTCTATGCCTGCCGCGGCCAGACGGCGTCCGAGTCGGAGTTGGGGCTCGCGGGGCTGGCGCCCTATCAATCCCTGGCGGGACTGGAGGCGGCGGTGGCGCTGCTCGCCGCCACCCTGTGCGCGGGTGGCTCGATCCTGGTGGTCGGTGACTATGACGCGGACGGGGCGACCGGCAGCGCGCTCGCCGTGCTAGGGCTGCGCGCCCTGGGCGCCCCCGCGGTGTCTTATCTGGTGCCGAGCCGCTTTGCCTACGGCTATGGTCTGAGCCCGCCGGTGGTGGACGCGGCGGCGGCGCTCGCGCCTGGGCTCCTGATCACCGTGGACAACGGCATCGCCGGCGTCGCTGGGGTGCAGCGCGCCAATCAGCTCGGCATCCCGGTGCTGATCACCGATCACCACCAGGCCGGGGCCATGATCCCGGCGGCGGCGGCCATCGTCAACCCCAACCAGCCAGGCTGCGGCTTCCCGAGCAAGCACCTGGCCGGGGTCGGTGTGGTCTTCTATGTGTTGGTCGCCCTGCGCGCCCAACTGCGGGTCGCAGGCTGGTTCAGTGCCGCGCGACCTGAGCCGAATCTGGCCGAGTATCTGGACCTGGTCGCGCTGGGCACGGTGGCGGATGTGGCGACGCTCGATCGCAACAACCGCATCTTGATTGAGCAAGGGCTGCGGCGCATCCGTGCTGGCCGCTGTCGGCCCGGTATCCGCGCCCTGCTCCAGGTGGCGGGGCGCGACTCGGCCCGGGCTACGGCGACTGATCTTGGGTTCTTCGTCGGTCCCCGACTCAACGCCGCCGGGCGGCTTACCGAGATGACGCTCGGGGTGGAGTGCCTGCTGTGCGACGAGCCCGCCCGCGCCCTGGACCTAGCGGGGCAGCTCGACGGGCTCAACCGGCAGCGCCGCGAGATCGAGGGCACGATGCGCGAGCAGGCCGAAACACTGGTGGAGCGCATTCAACTTCGCGGTGACGACCTGCCGCCGGCCTTCTGCCTCTACGGCAAGGGTTGGCACCAGGGGGTGTCCGGGATCGTCGCCGCCCGCATCCGGGAGCGCTATCATCGGCCCTGCATCGCCTTCGCGGACGCGGGGGAGGGAGTCCTGCGCGGGTCTGCCCGCTCGGTGGACGGCCTGAATATCCGCGACGCCATCGACTTGGTGGACCGGTGTCGGCCCGGGCTCATCGAGCGCTTCGGTGGCCACGCCATGGCGGCGGGGCTGACGCTGCGCACGCAGGCCCTAGCCGATTTCCGGGCCGCCTTCCGTGAGGCGGTGCGCGAGCAGCTCGGTGAGACCCCGGTGGTACGGCAGATCCGCTCCGACGGTGAGCTGCCCGCCCGCCTGATGAACCTGGAGACCGCTGAGGTCCTGCGCCTGGGGGGACCCTGGGGCAAGGGGTTCCCCGAACCCCTGTTCGACGGTGAGTTCGAGGTAATGCAGGCGCGCCTGGTGGGTGAGCGGCACCTGAAGCTGCGGCTCAAGCCCGAGCGCGGCCCCTTCCTCGACGCCATCGGTTTCGGACTCGGCGAGCGGCTGGAACAGGCGCGCGGCTGCGTACGTCTTGCCTACCGGCTGGATGTCAATGAATATAGGGGCGAACGCGCCCCCCAACTGATCCTGGAGCATCTGCAATCGACCAGCTAAACGACGGCCCGGAGCGTCCGGGCCCCTGGGGGACGCACGACGCCGATGACCTCGACGCGGCCGGCCCCAGCCAGCCGCAGGGCGCCGACGCGCACCTGCAAGACGAGCAGGATCCGTCCGCCGGCCCCAGCAAGAGCCACTTCAAGCGTAAGCACCAGGCGCTCCAGGCCCTGGCCGAATGTCTGACCGCCATGCCGCTGGTCAAACTGAAGCGGCTGCGGTTCAGCGCCGTGACCTGGGCGGCGATCGAGGAGACGGCCCGCATCAAGGACATCCGCGCCCGCGGCCGACACTACAAGCGCATCGCCAACCTGCTGAAACGTGAGGACATGCACGCGGTCTACGCCCTGATGGACCAGGCGCAGGAGCGTGAGCGGGCAGACGCCGGCCGCCATCACCGGCTTGAGCGCTGGCGTAAGCGCCTGATCGGCGAGGGGGATACCGCCTTGAGCGACTTTCTGGACGAGTACCCGGACGCCGACCGTCAGCAACTGCCCACCCTGGTGCGCGCCGCCAAGCGCGACACCGAGCGCGGGCGGCCGGAGGCACCGCGCAAGCTGTTCCTGTTTTTGCGGGGGGTGGTAGAAGCGGAGTCGGATGGTAATGATGGAACCGAAGATGAAGACGAATGAATACAAATGAGGGACGGATTTACCTGTGCCCTCGCTTGAGCCACGAAGGGGCGCGACATAAATACCTCAACGGAAATATTTGTGGAGCGCCATGCCGTCAAAATCTAATTCGCAAATTTAATTCTAAACTCA
>JADNEJ010000391.1 GCA_016292295.1 Candidatus Thiodictyon intracellulare | reverse complement strand
CTGGCCGGGCCGCCTATGCGCTGCGCAAACAGACCGTCGAGCCGGTGTTCGGGATTATCAAATTGGTGATGGGCTTCCGCTAATTTCTCACCCGTGGGCTGGACAACGTCCAGGGCGAGTGGACGCTGCTCTGCCCTGCTTGGCGTGGAACCTGAAACGGATGGCCGTATTACCTCTGCAGTAAGGGGAACACCGTGGAAAACTGCGTTTCTAGCCGAAAACTGTCTCTTTTTTGCCATAAAAGCCCGTCCAAGGGCCTCACACGGTGGCGCCGGTCGCTAAGTCCGACAGGCGGCTAGGCCGTCACCGCCAAGGCACTGTGATGCCGTGAATAGGTGAAGTAGATAACGAGCCCAAGCACCAGCCAGACACCGAAGCGCAACCAGGTCACCAGCGGCAGGCTGGACATCAGATAGAGGCAGGAAGCGGCCCCCAGGAGCGGGATCAGGGGTGAGAGCGGGGTGCGGAAGGGGCGCGGCAGGTCCGGCTGCGTATAGCGCAGGACGAGCACGCCGACCGACACCAGGAAGAAGGCGGCCAGGGTCCCGATGTTCACGAGTTCCGCCACTTGCCCGATAGGGGTGAGGCCGGCAATGGCGGACATCAGGAGCCCGCTCACCGCGATGACCCGGATCGGGGTCTGGGTGCGGGGGTTGACCCGGGCGAAGAGCGGCGGCAGCAGACCGTCCCGCGCGATGGCGAGGAACACCCGGGTGAGCCCGTAATACAGGACCAACATGACCGTGGTCAGGCCGGCGATGGCACCCGCGGCGACCAATCCGGCGCCCCAGGGATAGCCCAGCCGCAGCACCACGTCAGCCACCGGCGAACCGACGTTGAGCGTGGCGTAAGGCACCACCCCGGTTAGGAGCCCGGCCACCAGGATATAGATCAGGGTGCAGACAGCGAGCGACACCAGGATGCCGATTGGAAGGTCGCGTTGGGGGTTGCGCGCTTCCTCTGCGGCGGTTGAAACCGCGTCGAAGCCGACATAGGCGAAGAAGATCAGGGCCGCCCCGCCCATCACGCCGCCCCAGCCGAAGGGCATGAAGGGGCTCCAGTTGGCCGGATTCACGTGAGAAACGGCGACGGCGATGAAGACCCCGATCGCCAGGAGCTTGATCAGGACCATGACAGCGTTAAAGCGCGCGCTCTGGCGGACCCCCAGCGTCAACAATAGCCCCAGGAGCAGGACGATGGCGGCGGCGGGCAGGTTGATTAGGCCGCCCTCCAGCGGGCCTTTGAGCAACCCTGCGGGGAGCGCCAGCCCCATCGCCTGGAGTGCGTTGTTCATATAGGCCGACCAGCCGATGGCCACCGCCGAGACGGCGACCGAGTACTCCAGGATAAGGTCCCAGCCGACAATCCAGGCAACCAATTCCCCCAGCCCGGCATAGCTATAGCCGTAGGCGCTGCCGCAGCCGCCGATGGCCGCGGCCAGTTCCGCATAGGCCAGGGCGGAGAAAGCGCAGGCGAACCCGGCGGCCACGTAGGACAGGACGATGGCCGGGCCCGCGTAGGTGGCCGCCGCGACCCCGGTGAGGACGAAGATCCCGGCACCGATGATGGCGCCGACCCCGAGCAGCGTCAGGTCCACCGGCCCCAGGATACGCCGCAAGCCGGTGTCGACCAGGTGGTGGTCGGCGTTGATCGTCTTGGTACACAGCAGCCCAGTCATGTGCGCCTCCGATGGCGAGTAGAAAAAAGTGCAGATCACGCGAAGTCGTCGCGTGACCCATTATCATATCAGTGTTGCCGCCCTGCCAACTACAGAAAATAACATGTCCAAGGCGCAAGCCTTGTCCAAGGCGCAAGCCTTGAACTCTGCTCGCAAACAAAAAAAGCCGGCCCCTGACGGTCCCGGCCTTGATCGGTGCGGGCGGCTACTGCCGCCCGCAAAGGTTAGAGGATGTAATCGCGCTCGTCGTGCGGCGCCAGATCCAGCCCCTCGGTCTCCTGCTCGTCGCTGACGCGCAGCCCGATGGTCCAGTCCACGAGCTTGAGGATGATCAGGCTCGCAATCACCGTGTAAATCAGGGTGGTGCCGACCCCAATGGCCTGTCTGAGCACCTGCTCTCCCATCGTCGTGCCATTGATGCCGGCCGTCGCGAGCGCCGTGTCGTAGCCGATCCCGCCTAAGGCCGCGCTGGCGAAGACACCGGTCAGCATGGCGCCGACGATGCCGCCGACGGCGTGCACGCCAAATACGTCGAGTGCGTCGTCATAGCCAAGATTGCGCTTGAGCTTGGCCGAGGCAAGGAAACACAGAACGCCCGCGGCCAGCCCGCCGCGGCCAGCTCGATGACGATGGCGCTCATCGGACCCGCGGTACCGGAGGCGGGGGTGATGGCGACCAAGCCGGCAACCGCACTCGAGGCGATACCCAAGACGCTCGGTTTGCCGTGCGCCCATCATTCCGTGAACATCCGGCATTATGTAGCAACTGCACATAGTTATCGAATCAATTCGTTACGCAGAATCCGGTGGCAACTCAGTGCGATGCGGGCGGGTGAGCGCCGGGATCTGCCAGATTTCGGTGAGAAATCCGGCTGCCGGGGCTGGCTCAGAATCGGGAAATCATAGCCAAATCACTGAATAAATAGCCATGTGCGTTTGCTACATAATGCCGCGAACATCCAGCTGAGCGCCGCGGTAGCGGTCGCGATCTGGGTCATGGCCATGGCCATGCCGGCCACGCCGTCGGCAGACAACTCACTGCCGGCGTTGAAACCGAACCAGCTGACCCACACATGGAGGCACCGATGACCTTATAGCCCAAGTTGTGGGGCGGCATGGCGGTGGTCGGGAAGCCCTTGCGCTTACCGATCACGATGGCCGCGACTAGGCCGACGACACCGGCGTTGATGTGCACCACGGTGCCGCCGGCGAAGTCCAGCACGCCGAGCGTACCGAGGAAGCCGCCGCCCCATACCCAAATGGGCGACCGGCACATAGACGAGCGTTAGCCACAGGCCCATGAACCACATCAGGGCCGAGAACTTCATCCGCTCGGCGAAGGCACCGACTATCAGGGCCGGGGTGATGATGGCGAAAATCATCTGGAAGGTCATGAAGACCAACTCGGTGAGTAGCCGTTTACTCGACTTTGGCCATTTTAGGTGACCCCGATCATCGTGCCAGCCGCAACCGGCAATCGGGAGGCCAGGGGCCGCACG
>JADNEJ010000494.1 GCA_016292295.1 Candidatus Thiodictyon intracellulare | reverse complement strand
GGGCGGCACGCAGCTCGGCGAGTTGTTCGGTGGAGAGGGTCTAGTCGAGCATAGGAACGATAGTATATCAATGTCGGCCAGTTACGCTATGGTTATGAGATAAAATCTCAGATAAGACATGTATATTATTTATGCCAAAGGTTATTCTCGATTGGTGTCGGGGGCTGTGCTTCGTGGTCCTCGGCCCGCACCCGTTCAGCACCGACGGATTTGTCTCCGTGCCCCGTGGGCCCTAGACTACCGGCCTTTTACCTCGGGACCCCCGGCCCCATGCGCACCTCGCAGTTTCCACTCCAAACCATCAAAGAGACCCCGGCCGACGCCGAGGTCGTAAGCTACCAGCTGATGCTGCGCGCGGGCCTGATTCGCAAGCTCGCAGCCGGCCTCTACACTTGGCTGCCGCTGGGCCTGCGCGTACTGCGCAAGGTCGAGCGCATCGTGCGGGAGGAAATGGAGCGCGCCGGCGCGCTCGAAGTCCTGATGCCGGCGGTGCAACCCGCCGAGCTGTGGCAGGAATCAGGGCGCTGGGATCAGTACGGCCCGGAGTTGCTGCGCTTCAAGGACCGCCACCAGCACAAATTCTGCTTCGGCCCCACCCACGAGGAAATCATCACCGAGTTGGCCCGCAACGAGCTCAAGAGCTACAAGCAGCTGCCGATCAATTTCTATCAAATCCAGGCCAAATTCCGCGACGAGATCAGGCCCCGCTTCGGCGTCATGCGCGCCCGCGAATTCCTGATGAAAGACGCCTACTCTTTCCACGCGGACGACGCCTCGCTCGCGGCGACCTACGCGGTGATGTACGCCGCCTACTTGCGCATCTTCACCCGCTGCGGACTCGACTTCCGCCCGGTCCAGGCGGATACCGGCAGCATCGGCGGCAACGCCTCCCACGAATTCCACGTGCTGGCCGCCGCCGGCGAGGACGCCATCGCTTTTTCGTCCGGCGGCGACTATGCCGCGAACGTGGAGTTGGCCGAGGCCCTGGCCCCGGTCGCGACGGCACCGGCGCCGACACAGGACGCGCGGCTGGTGGACACCCCCAAGGCCCGCACCATTGCCGACCTGGTGGAACAGTTCGGCCTGCCCATCGAGTGCATCGTCAAGACCCTGGTAGTGGCCGCCGCCGCGGAGGTCCCGGGCGGACTGGTGGCGCTGCTGGTGCGCGGGGATCATGAACTCAACGCAGTGAAGGCCGCGAAGCTCCCCCAGGTCGCTGCCCCACTGCGCATGGCGAGCGAGGCCGAGATCCGTGCCAACATCGGCGCCGGCCCCGGCTCGCTGGGCCCCAAGGGACTGGCCCTCCCCTGCATCGTCGACCGCGCCGTGGCCGTCGCCGCCGACTTCAGCGCCGGGGCCAACCAGGACGGCAAGCACTGGTTCGGCCTCAACTGGGGCCGCGATCTGCCCCTGCCCGCGGTCGCCGATCTGCGCAGCGTGGTGGACGGCGACTTGAGCCCCACCGGCAACGGCACCTTGCGCATCGCGCGCGGCATCGAGGTCGGCCACATTTTCCAGCTCGGACGCAAATACAGCGATGCCATGAAGGCCACGGTCCTGGGGGAGGACGGCAAGGCACTCACCATGACCATGGGCTGCTACGGCATCGGCGTCTCCCGGGTGGTAGCCGCTGCCATCGAGCAGCACCACGACGAGCGCGGCATCTGCTGGCCTACCCCCATCGCCCCCTTCGCGGTCGCACTTCTGCCCATGAAGCTCAGCAAGTCCTACCGGGTGCGCGACGCCATCGAGCAGGTCTACGGCGAGCTGCAGGCGGCCGGGATCGAGGTCCTGCTCGACGACCGAGACGCCCGCCCTGGATTCATGTTCGCCGACATGGAACTGATCGGCATCCCCCACCGCGTGGTGGTGGGCGACAAAGGCCTGGACGACGGGATGGTCGAATACAAGGGCCGCAGGGATGCAGAGATGCAGTTGATCCCGCTGACTGAGATCGTCGCCTTCCTGGTCGAAAGGCTGCGCCCGGAGTCGGCCTAACCCGACAGATTATCCGCAACCGAACGCCAATTAACGTATTTCGACCTGAACAGGATCTCCAAACCCTCCCCATGCCTAAAGAAGCCTCCTTCGACCGTGATCAACTCTTGGCCTGCGGGCACGGCGCTATGTTCGGCCCTGGCAATGCCCAATTACCGATTCCCAATATGCTGATGATGGATCAGGTGATCCGGATCGCGAATTACGGCGGTGCCAACATGAAGGGCGAGATCCTCGCGGAGCTCGACATCCACCCGGACCTGTGGTTCTTCCAGTGCCACTTCCCCGGCGACCCGGTCATGCCCGGCTGCCTAGGTCTCGACGCCCTCTGGCAATTAGTCGGCTTCTACCTCGCTTGGGTCGGCAACCCCGGCCACGGGCGGGCCCTGGGGGTCGGCGAGGTCAAATTCACCGGCCAGGTGCTGCCCACCGCGTCCAAGGTCACCTATCACATCGACATGAAGCGGGTCATCAGCCGCAAACTCGTGCTCGGCATCGGTGACGGGGTGGTGCAGGTCGATGGCCGGACCATCTATACTGCAAAAGACCTGCGGGTGGGGCTTTTTACCTCGACCGAGGCCTTTTAGTTTCATTTCTTGACCTCCTGGTCAAGAAATGAAACCTGATGTGCTTTCGTTGGCCTTGGGCGGATTTGTGATCAAGGCCAATTACCGGGGCACCTTCGGCGCCCCCGTCCGGTTGCAGCCTCAACCTCCAGTTTAGGCATGATCAGCCAGGAGGTCGAGGCTTTAGCTGGCCCCGTACCCGCTTGCGGGCGCAGTCGCGGGCGTGAAGCGGGTTCCGAGCGAATACTTGCAGGATCTCTCTGCGTGGGAATGCAGCCTTGGCCGTTCCAGCGGCTCGTTGGGCCGACGCGATGCAGGAACCTCCAGGACGCGGCTCCACTCTGGCACTTGGGGGGGGAGAGCACAAGAAAATTGAATTGTTCACCACCTCTCAACCGCGACGTTTCAGATCCATTCGCTGCTAAGTATATTCAGCTAATGCCAAATTTTCGGTTTCTTCACCGACCAGTTATTTCAAAGCTCTCCGTCAGCAAGGAGCGCAAGTTGCCCTGGTACTCACCCGGGTTGCTGAAGAAGTCTGCGCAGGCTTTGCGAAACCCATCAAATGATTCGTAATACTTTTTATACAGAATTTTTTTCTTAAAGAATTTCCATA
>JADNEJ010000221.1 GCA_016292295.1 Candidatus Thiodictyon intracellulare | reverse complement strand
GACGAGCGGCCGCCGCAACCCCCTGCTCAGCGCACGCGTCGGCACCGCCGTAGCGCTACGCGTGGGGCCGTCGCCCAACTGCAAATATTGAAGCTATTGGCCTCTTCCGTGTCGGCCATGAAGTTAGCCAGGCTGAAAAGCAGCAGATCGGCAAAATCGTTCGGTTTTGATTGATTGCTCATTACGCTCGCCCCCGTAGTTTAGAAATGTCTGGTGTGATCGCATGGCGCATGGATACGTGAAGGTCGATGGCTTGTCCCAAGCGCCCGTGCTGACATGACCCGAGACAGTGGTGCCGGTTTCCAGCATGCAATGGCCGCGGTCAACGTGCACAGCCAGACCCTGTCAATGTAGTATAAAATTTGAGGGTGGTAAGGCGATCCCAGGTCCCCGTCGAAGGCCTTGATCACAAATTCGCCAAAGGCTGGCCGGCCCATGTGGGTTTTCGCGCGCAAGACCATGTTCTACAAGAGATAGGCGATGCTAGGACTGAACAAGGTGGGCGGAATTATGATCAATGCTCCTGCCGAATGTGCTGACCAACCAACTGCGGATAGATGGCCGGACCGCGCGCAATCGCTTCAACCGGCCTGCCGCTTGAGGTGAATCAGCAGGAGCGAGACGGCGGCGGGCGTAACACCCGGGATGCGTGCCGCCTGGCCCAGGGTCTGGGGGCGCACCCGGGCGAGCTTCTCGCGCACCTCCGCGGAGAGCCCGCGGACACCCGCGAAGTCGAATCCGTCCGGAAAGGTCTTGCACTCCTGGTCGCGCTGGCGGTCGATTTCCGTCTGCTGGCGAGTGATGTAGCCGTCGTAGTGACACTGAATCTCGAGCTGCTCGGCGACGGTGGCGGCCACCGGCTTCGGCGGCTCGCCGGTCAGGCGTACGATGGCGGCCCAGTCGACCCGGGGACGAGCGAGCAGGTCCAGGGCGCGGACCTCGCGGCGCAGGGGTTCACCCAGGACGGCCACCTGCGTGGCTTGCGGCACCGCCTGCGGACGCACCCAGGTCTCGCGCAGCCGCTCGCGCTCGAGCGCGATGGCCTCGCGCTTGTGTTCAAAGGCGCGCCAATGCACCTCCCCGACCAGGCCGAGTCGATGCCCGATCTCGGTCAGACGCAGGTCCGCGTTGTCCTCACGCAGCAACAGGCGGTACTCAGCCCGGCTGGTAAACATGCGATAGGGCTCGATGGTCCCGCGGGTGACGAGATCGTCCACCAACACCCCCAAATAGGCCTCATCGCGGCGCGGGTACCAAGGATCGCGGCCCAAGACCCGCAGGGCGGCGTTGGCCCCGGCCAGGAGGCCCTGGGCGGCCGCCTCCTCGTAGCCCGTGGTCCCGTTGATCTGGCCGGCAAAATACAGATTCTCGAGTTGGTGGGTCGCGAGCGTTGCGTGTAGATCGCGCGGATCGAAGAAGTCGTATTCAATGGCGTAACCGGGGCGGGTGAGGTGGGCATGTTCAAAGCCCGCGATGGAGCGCACCAGCGCGACCTGGACGTCGTAGGGCAGGCTGGTGGAGATGCCGTTGGGATAGACCTCATGGGTGCAGAGGCCCTCTGGCTCTACGAAGACCTGGTGACTGTCCTTGTCCGCGAAGCGCACCACCTTGTCCTCAATGGAGGGACAGTAGCGCGGCCCCCCCCCCCTCGATCAGGCCGGTGTAGAGGGGTGAGCGGGAGAGGCCGCCGCGGATCAGAGCGTGCGTCCGGGGGTTGGTGTGAGCGATGTGGCAACTGACTTGGCGCGGGTGATCAGCCGCGCTGCCGAGGAAGGAGAAGACGGGCGTCGGCTGGTCCCCCGGCTGTTCCTCCAGACGCGTGTAGTCGATGGTCCGACCGTCGATGCGTGGCGGTGTGCCGGTCTTCAGCCGGGCGCAACGCAACGGCAGTTCGCGAAGGCGCCGCGCCAGGGTATTGGCCGGTGGATCACCCGCCCGCCCGCTCTCATAATTAGCGAGCCCGACATGGATGCGGGCGGCCAGGAATGTCCCGACCGTAAGCACCACGGCGCTGGAATTAAAGCGCAGCCCCGTCTGAGTGCAGACCCCGATAACCCGGCCACCTTCGATGATGAGGTCGTCGGCCGCCTGCTGAAATATGGCGAGATTGAGCTGAGCTTCGCAGGCAGCGCGCACGGCCTCCTTGTAGAGTGACCGGTCGGCCTGGGCGCGAGTGGCGCGCACTGCCGGCCCTTTGCTGGCGTTCAAGATGCGAAACTGGATTCCGGAGCGGTCCGCCGCCCGGGCCATGAGGCCCCCCAGGGCATCGACCTCTCTGACCAGATGGCCCTTGCCGATGCCGCCGATGGCGGGGTTGCAGCTCATCTGGCCGATGGTTTCGATGTTGTGGGTCAGGAGTAGGGTACGTACGCCCAGGCGGGCCGCGGCCAGCGCCGCCTCGGTCCCCGCATGGCCGCCGCCGATGACGATGACATCGTATGAATCGGTCGCAAACATAAGGGGCGGTTCCAAGGATGCGGACAGGGCTTTGCAGTTTAACTCAAGTAGGCGTCGAAAAAACAATGGAATATCTGGATTTCCCAGCGCCGGTGGCCCCTGGCCGCCGGTGTTCATACCCCGCACAGGGGTCCATATGAGAGGGTCTGCACCGGCATCCATCCGGCCCTTCTCAACCGATCTGATGCAACGCGTACTGGATGCGGCCGGTGTCATCATCCTGGGCAAGGGGCGGGAGCTGAAGCTCGTGCTGGCCTGCCTGCTGGCGCGAGGCCATATGCTGATCGAGGACCTGCCCGAGGTCGGTAAGACCACGCTGGCGCGGCTACTGTGGCTCTAATACTCGCGCATGCAGTTCACCAGCGACCAGCCTTGATTATAATTCCGCCCACCTTGTTCAGTCCCTGCGTCGCCGATCCCTTGCAAAACATGGTCTTGCGCGCGCAAACCTACATGGGCCGGCCGGCCTTTGGCAGATTTGTGATCAAGGCCGGTACCGCGATCAACTCGCTCATCGCTTGCAAGCAATCGCTTCAATTGTTGACGCTGCAGAACTGTGAGTCGACCTAAGAGCAGTTCATTCGTCAGCACATGGCAAAGCCAACTTTTCCCGCGGACCCGCTGTCCAACCTCAACACACAGCGTAACCGTTTAGCTCCCCCTGGTTACCAAGTAGCCGTAGCGGGTCGCCCCGATCAGATGGCTGGTGAGGGCAACGGTGGG
>JADNEJ010000619.1 GCA_016292295.1 Candidatus Thiodictyon intracellulare | reverse complement strand
TCTTTCTTCCGCCTTATGCGCCCAATTTGAATCTTATTGAGCAGCTATGGAAATTTTTTAAGAAAAAAATTCTGTATAACAAGTCTTACGAATCATTTGACGTATTTCGCAAAGTCTGCGCAGACTTCTTCAGCAACCCGGGGTAGTACCAAGGCGACTTACGCTCTTTGCTGACGGAGAACTTTGAAATAACCGATCGGTGAGGAAACCGAAAATTTGGCATTAGATGAATATATTCATGCAGCGGCAGAAGGCGACGACCAGGTGTGCATAATCGCGGCAGACGCCCTTGCGCTCGGCGAAAATTTCACAGGCGATACTGGTGGCGCGGGCGTACTCGTAGCCGAAGGTGATATGGTGATGCACGAAGTCGCAGATCGCCTGCACCCGCCCCCAGCCGGTCGGCCCCTTGCCGAACAGGTCTCAGGCAATCTGGAGGAGCCGATCGGTCTCGCAATAGCGGCTGCCCAGCAGGAACACCAGGGTCTCCTCGGGCAGGTCCTGCACCGCGTGCTGCACGGCCGTGGGGATTATGACATCCGGCGCTCCCGAATCCTTCACGACCGCATCGGTCGAGAGCCGGAATTGGCCCTTCGGCGCCACGATCCGACTGCACCAGTTGCCGAAGCCGTCGCGATAGAGACCGAGGGGTTGGTGACCAGGCGGTCGGGGACGACGAGATCGGAGACGCGCGAATAATGCACGTGCAGCGTCAGTATCATCGGCGTCGGTTGGGGACAGTCGTAGACCAGTTCGTAGCCGACTCGGATATGCATCATGTGCCTCGATCACGGATGAGACCAGGGGCCGCGGGCTGTTCCGGCGCTGCAAGCAGGGCCTGGACGACTGCCCAGGGTTCAGCCCCCAGACGATCGGGGCGGGACAGACCGCTCGGGCCCTGATGATACTCGCAGGGGCCGACGAGTGCAGACCCGCCCGCGAGTGCTAGAATGGTGGGCTTTTCCAGCCGCGGCCGAACTCGCGGCATCCCCGCCCCCGCGGTGCGATGCGCGGCCGTCGCGGCACGACCGCCCGGTCCAGTCCGGGTACACCAGCGTTAAGGGGATTTCACCGATGGCCGGGCACAGTAAATGGGCCAACATCAAGCATCGTAAGACCGCCCAGGACAAGACCCGCGGTAAGATCTGGACAAAGCTGATCCGCGAAGTCACGGTGGCCTCGCGCACCGGCGGCGGCGACCCAGGCTGCAACCCGCGCCTGCGCCTGGCCATTGACAAGGCCTTCGGCGCCAACATGCCGCGCGACACGGTGGAGCGCGCGGTGAAGCGCGGCAACGGCAGCACCGAGGGCGAGGACTACGAGGAGATCCGCTACGAGGGCTATGGCCCGGGCGGGGTGGCGGTGATGGTCGACTGCATGACCGACAACCGCAACCGCACCGCCGGCGAGGTGCGCCACGCCTTCACCAAGCACGGCGGCAACCTGGGCACGGACGGCTCTGTCGGGTATCTTTTCACCAAGCAGGGGGTCATCAGCTTCCAGCCGGGCACCGACGAGGACCGGGTGATGGAGGCGGCACTGGACGCCGGCGCCCTAGACGTCATCCTCAACGAGGACGGCTCCATCGATGTCATCACCGACCCCGACGAGTTCACCGCGGTAAAGGACTCACTCACGGTAGCCGGGCTCGACACCGAGGTCGGCGAGGTCACCTTCAACGCCTCCACCAGCGCGGAACTGGACTTGGAAACGACCGAGCGCCTGCTCAAGATGGTGGAGGTCCTAGAGGACTGCGACGACGTCCAGTCCGTCTATCACAACGCCGATATCTCCGACGAGATCATGGCGGCCATCGATGCCTAAGAAAATACGGGAGTACGGAAGCGCCGTGCCGGCCGCGACGCCGAGCATACTAACGTACTAACGTACTGTGACTCTAAGGCCTGTGACCCTAAGGCACCGCATCCTTGGCATCGACCCCGGCTCGCGCACCACCGGCTTCGCCGTCATCGACACCGACGGCCACCGCAGCCTGCGGGTGGTGAGCGGCTGTATCCGGGTCGGCGATCAGCCCTGGCCGGCGCGCCTGGGGCTGATTTTCGACCGGGTGGCGGAACTGGTGGCCGAATATCGACCCCACGAGATGGCGGTAGAACAACTGATCTTCGCGCGCGACCCCACCGCCGCGCTCAAGATCGGTCAGGCGCGCGGGGCCGTCCTGTGCGCCGGCCTCAAGGGCGGCGTGACGGTGCACGAATACAGCCCCAAGACCGTCAAGCTCGCGGTGGTCGGCACCGGCGCAGCGGAAAAAGCACAGGTCCAGCACATGGTCCGCGTCCTGCTGACGCTGCCCGACGAGCCCGGTGAGGACGAGGCCGATGCCCTGGCCATTGCGCTCTGTCACGCCCATTCCATGGGCATCCCGGCGCGCAAACGCGCCGCCGCCGCCTGGCGGGACTGGCGGCCGTGATCGGTCGACTTAGGGGACAGATCCTCCGCAAGCAGCCGCCCCACCTGCTGCTGGATGTGAACGGCGTCGGCTACGAGTTGGAGGCGCCCATGTCCACCTTCTACGAACTGCCCCCGGTGGGCGGCACCGTCACCCTGATCACCCACCTGACAGTCCGGGAGGACGCCCACAACCTCTACGGCTTCGCTCGCGAGCGCGACCGCGACCTCTTCCGCGCCCTGCTCAAGGTGAGTGGGATCGGCGCACGGATTGGGCTGGCCATCCTCTCCGGCATGGACGCCGCGCACTTCATCGCCTACGTAGAGCAAGAGGACATCACCGCCCTGACCCGGGTCCCCGGCATCGGCACCAAGACCGCCCAGCGCCTGGTGGTGGAGTTGCGTGACCGCCTGGACGGCATCGGCACCGGCTTCGCCACCGCGACCACACTCGGCACCGCCGCCGGCGTGCCCAGCAGCCCTCCCGGCGCTCTGCCCGACGCCGTCAGCGCCCTGATCGCCCTGGGCTACAAGCCGGCCGACGCCAACTGCATGGCCCGCGCCGCCGACGACGGTGCCAAGACCTCGGAGGAGATCATCCGCGGCGCCCTGCGGGCGGTGAACCTACCCTGAGAGTGATCGAGACGCCAACCGGCCTTGATCATAATTCCCCGGCATGATGTAGCAAACGCACATGGCTATTTATTCAGTAATTTGGCTACGACCTCCCGATTCTGAGCCAGCCCCGGCAGCCGGATTTCTCACCGAAATCTGGCAGATC
>JADNEJ010000346.1 GCA_016292295.1 Candidatus Thiodictyon intracellulare | reverse complement strand
TACGAATCATTTGACGGGTTTCGCAAAGCCTGCGCAGACTTCTTCAGCAACCCGGTTGAGTACCAGGGCGACTTGCGCTCCTTGCTGACGGAGCATTTTGAAATAACCGATCGGTAAGGAAACAGAAAATTTGGCATTGGCTGAGTATATCTGGCTGGCGACAGCCTCGACAACCTGTCGCTGACGGGGCTCACCATCGCCACCGGTTTCGTGGTAGATGACGCCATCGTGGTCCTGGAGAACTGTTCGCGCCATATCGAGCGCGGCCCTCTCGGCCTTTACAGCGGCGATCCAGGGGGCGCGCGAGGTCCGCTTCACGGTGCTCGCCATGAGTCTGTCACTGATTGCGGTCTTCCTGCCGGTCCTGCTGATGGGGGATATCATCGGCTGGCTGTTCCGGGAGTTCGCGGTGGTCCTGTCGGTCGCGGTCCTGATCTCATTGATCGTCTCCCTGACGACCATACCCACCATGTGCGCGCTTGTTGCGGCCGCGATCACAGCGTTGCCAAGGCCCGCTGTACGTGATCGTGCCCAAGGGGTTCTTCCCTCAGCAGGACAGCGGTCGGTTAAACGGCTCCATCCAGGCCGACCAGAGGATCTCATTCCAGGCCATGAGCGTAAGCTTGCGGACTTCATGGCGATCGTGCGGGCCAACCCCGCGGTGGCCAAGGTGGTTGGCTTTACCGGTAGCGGGCAGGGGAGTACGGCTAATATGTTCGTCGCCCTCAAGCCGCTCGCCGAGCGCAAGATCGGGGCGGATCAGATCATCAATCGGCTGCGCGGCAAGCTCGGGAACGAACCCGGCGCGTGCCTCTATCTATAGTCCGTCCAGGATATCCGCATGGGCGACCAGCCCGGGGCGGCGCAGTATCAGTACAGTCTCCAGGGCGGCCTTGATCATAATTCCGCCCACCTTGTTTAGTCCCGGCGGCGCCGCTTCCTTGCAGAACATGGTTTTGCGCGCAAAAACCCACGTGGGCCGGCCGGCCTTGGGCGGATTTGTGATAAAGACCCTCCAGAGCAACGATGTCGCCGAGATCAAGACCTGGATCCCGCGGCTGGAGCGTGCCCTGAGCGAACGCCCGGAACTCTCCGATGTGAATACCGACCAGCAGGACAAGGGCGAACAGCCGACCATGACCATCGATCGGGATACCGCGAGCCGCCTCGGGCTGACCCTCAGGCTGGTCGACGCGACCCTCTACGACGCCTTCGGTCAGCGCCAGGTCTCGACCACCTATGCCCCGCTCAATCAGTATCGCGTGGTCATGGAGGTTACCCCCGAATATGCGCAGCGCCCGAGCGCATTGGCCGCAATCGAGATCCGCAACTCGTCCGAGGAGCAGGTACCGCTGGACGCGGTGAGCCGTCATGAGCAGACCCCGACCTCGCTGGCGGTCAATCACCAGGGGGCCTTCGTCGCCGGCACCATCTCATTCAATCTGCCCCCGGGGAAGGGCTTGGGTGACGCGGTCAAGGCGATCGAAGAGACCAGCCGCCAAATCGGTCTGTCGGCGTCCGTGCATGGCAGCTTCCAAGGCACGGTGCGTGCCTTCCAGGAGTCACTCAACTCCCAGCCCTGGCTGATCCTGGCCGCCCTGGCAAGCGTCTATCTGGTACTCAGCATCCTCTACGAGAACTATGTGCATCCGCTCACTATCCTCTCGACCCTGCCCTCCGTCAGGGTCGGCGCCCTCCTGGCCCTGCTCGCCTTCGGCCTGGACTTCACGATCATGGCCCTGATCGGCGTCATCCTTCTGATCGGCATCGTGAAGAAGAACGCCATCATGATGGTCGATGTCGCCCTCGAGGCGGAGCGCACCCAGGGCCTCGCGCCGCAGGAGGCGATCTTCCAGGCTTGTCTGCTGCGCTTTCGCCCGATCCTGATGACGACCCTGGCGGCCATGCTGCCCCTGGTGCTGGGCGGCAGCGAGAGGGCCGAACTGCGCGTCCCCCTGGGGATGGCAATCGTCGGCAGCCTGACGCTCAGCCAGTTGCTGACCCTCTATACCACGCCCGTGGTCTACCTGTACCTGGATCGCTTCCGGCTGTGGTGCCGGAGCTGCGGGTCGAGCAGGCACCTCGGGCCGGCGAGCGGGCCTTGATCATCGTTCCGGCCAGCCAGCGATGCTCATTTGGAGTCCAAGGCTTCAGTCTTGGACTGCCGATCCAAGGCTGAAGCCTTGGACTCCAGCGGGCCGGCGGCGCGGCTGACCGGAACCATGACCAAAGGCCTCGGGCATGCATCCGTTGATTCGATCGATCCCAAGGTTGACTGCGTCTTCAAGGCCCTGCTGGGGGCAGAGTCCAATCGCGACCTGCTGACCCATTTCCTCAACGCCGTTCTGAGCGCGGACCTGACGCGGCCGATCGTCGTCGTTGAGATCCAGAACCCCTACAACGAAAAGAAATTCCTGGACGACAAACTCACCGTTGTGGACATCAAGGCCCGCGATGCGACCGGGCAGATGTTTCAGGTCGAGATCCAATTGCTCAATCACCGCGACCTATCGGCGCGTATCCTCTACGGCTGGGCGAGCCTCTATCGCAGCCAAATCAAGGAGGGCGAGAGCTACCGCAAGCTGCGCCCCACTTACGCTATCTGGCTGCTGGGTCAGACCCCAATGCCATTAATTTAAGCCCCGCTTACCGGCAGCGCTTGAAGTTGGGGTGAAAACCCTGGATCTTGGCCGGCTTCATCTTGCGTGGAGCGACGCGATCTGGTCGCACGGCTTCGACACTAGCCGCCATCGTCAAGACCAATGCGGTGACCAATTCCTGGCTCGCGAGTCCCAAGAGTAGCCGTGCGATGATGTGCTTCATCTTCGAGAAGGCGTTGGCGAAGTTCACCCGGTAGGTGCAGCGCCGCGTCTGATAGAGCCGATCGGCAATCGCCTGGGCGACCCAGATCAGAATCGTCGTGAGGTTCATGGTGAAGATTTTGGCGTAGAAATCCTGACACACGCACTGGACACTGCGCCATGAGAAATTCTTAATCTCCACAAGGCACTTGGCGCGTTTGTATTGCTCCTCCTATGCCACACCTTAAGTGATATATACACGTCTCATCTGAAATTTCCGCTTAAGACCCTAGCGTAACCGGCCGCCGTCGATATACTATTGTTCCTGTGCTCGACTATACCCTCTCCACCGAACAACTCGCCGAGCTACGTGCCGCCCACCGGCGTACGCGCG
>JADNEJ010000130.1 GCA_016292295.1 Candidatus Thiodictyon intracellulare | reverse complement strand
CCGGGTTTGCCGGCCCCGGCATAGCCGGAACTTCGCCTCAGCGTGTACCCATCCGACCTTGATTACAAATCCGCCAAAGGTCGGCCGGCCCATGTGGGTTTGCGCGCGCAAGGCCATGTTTTTCAATTGATCTGCGACGCCGGGACTGAATAAGGTGGGCGGAATTATGATCAAGGCCCTCCGCCCAGATGCGCTCAGCGGGCATAAAGTGGAGCGGAAACTCGGTGACCTGGCCGTCGGTCTCGGCGCGTCCGGTGCGGTAGCCCCGCGTGCGACGGGAGGTGATGGCGCCGCGGCGGTCCGCCCGCACCACTTCGTCGGCGATCAGCCCGAAGGCCTGCTCCTTTGCGTCCCAGGCGATCACCAGGCGCACCGAGACAAACCCATCCGCGTTGCCGATCCAACTCATCGTCAGTTGACGGTCGGCAATGTCGATTTCAAAGGGGACAACGTGCGGATCGCAGGTGACGGTCCCCAGGCATTGGACGCAGGGGAGCAGGCCTTCGAGGATGGTCGCACGGCGATATTTCCATTTCGCGTCAAGGGAAAAAATCCCAAGCCCCCGACTGCCGATCGTGAGCACGACCTCGTCGAGGATGGCACCGCGCCGGTGCAGTACGATCACCACGTCCTCGCGCTGGTCGTGGCTTAGGAGTCCGCCCAGGGCGGTGACCGGCTCCCACATGCGGCTGATCCAGCGCTTCAAGTTCAGCTGCTCGATGTCCGGCTGGGCGTCGGCGAGTACGGCCGTGGACGGCAGATGTACGAGGCACAACGTCAGCATCAGCCTCGGCAGACCCGCCCGCCGCTACCTGGACCCGGCGCGCACACCACCGGCCACGCCCGATCGGGCAGTGACGCTGCTCGCCAGGCCCCGGACGGCGGCGGTCATTGGGTTGACCGCAGTAGTTCGATCACCGGCGCGGTCTGCGGCATGACTCCGCGCCACAGCCGGAAGGACTCCGCCGCCTGCTCCACCAGCATCCCGAGCCCATCGAGCGCCCGTGCGGCCCCCTGGGTCAGGCCCCAGCAACAGAAGGGGGTGGGTGTGTCCCCGTAGACCAGGTCGTAGGTCCAGGCGCCCGGGGCCAAGCACCGGAGCGGCAGTGGCGGCACCGCCCCCGCCAGTCCGGCGGAGGTCGCGTTGATGATGAGGTCGAAGTCAGTGCCTCCCAAATCGGTGAAGCCGCAGCCGCGCACCGCGCCCAGGTCGGCCACGGCGGTGGCCAAGGCGGTGGCACCTGCGACCGTGCGGTTGGCGATCAGCAGTTCCTTGAGGCCGGTCGCCATCAAGGGCCTCAGGAGGCCCCGGGCGGCCCCGCCGGCACCGAGCAGCAGTACGCGCTGTCCGGCGAAGGCAAAACCGTGATTCTCCCGCAAGTCGCTGACCAGCCCCACACCGTCCGTATTGTCGCCCCGCAACCGACCACCAGGGAGCGGAATCAGGGTGTTGACCGCCCCGGCGGCAGCGGCCCCGGGGCTGCATTCATCCACGAGCCGAAACGCCTGCTCCTTGAACGGGACCGTCACATTGAGGCCCCGCCCCTCGTCCGCAAAGAAGCGATGCACCACCTCTTCAAAGTCGTCCGGCTCGGCTAGCAGTCGACCGTAGTCCAGGTCCGCTCCCGTCTGCCGGGCAAAGGCGGCATGGATCAACGGGGACTTGCTATGAGCGATGGGGTTGCCGATGACGGCGTAGCACTCCGGCATGAGTCGGTCTCACTCGCCTAACCAGCGGGCGACGTCCTGGGCGTAGTAGGTGAGGACCCCGTCCGCCCCGGCGCGCTTGAAGCCGAGCAGGGACTCCAGCACCACCGCGCGTTCGTTGAGCCAGCCGTTCTGACTCGCCGCCTTGAGCATGGCGTACTCCCCGCTCACCTGGTAGACGAAGGTCGGCACGCCGAACTGATCCTTGACCCGTCGCACGATGTCCAGGTACGGCATGCCGGGCTTGATCATCACCATGTCGGCGCCCTCGGCCAGATCCAGCCCGACCTCGTGCAGGGCCTCGTTGGTGTTGGCCGGGTCCATCTGGTAGCTGTACTTGTTCCCGCCCTTGAGGTTCGTCGCCGAGCCCACCGCGTCGCGGAAGGGGCCGTAGAAGCTGGAAGCGTACTTGGCGGAATAGGCCAGGATGCGGGTGTGAATGTGACCCTCGGCCTCCAGGGCGGTGCGCACCGCACCGATGCGCCCGTCCATCATGTCCGATGGGGCCACGATATCGGCCCCGGCCTGGGCGTGGGAGACCGCTTGACGGACCAGGACGTCCACGGTGGCGTCATTGAGCACATAGCCGGACTCGTCGATCAGTCCGTCCTGGCCGTGGGTTGTGAAGGGGTCCAGAGCCACGTCGGTGATCACCCCAAAATCCGGCAGGGTATCCTTCAGAGCGCGCACGGCACGCTGTGCCAGTCCGTCCGGGTTGAAGGCCTCGGCGGCGTCCTCGGACTTGGCCGAGGGCGGGGTCACCGGGAACAGGGCCACGGCCGGAACCCCCAGCGCGGCAATTTCGCGCGCCTGCGCCATCAGTAGGTCGATGCTGAGCCGGGTGACGCCGGGCATGGAGGCCACCGGCTCACGCTGACCGGCCCCCTCGAGCACGAACACCGGCCAGATCAGGTCGTCCGGAGTCAGGGTGTTCTCACGCATCAGCCGGCGTGAGAACGCGTCGCGGCGCATCCGGCGCATGCGGGTCAGGGGGTAGGCGGCTCGCGCCGTGTCGTACAGGGACATGATCGGACCTCTTAAACTTCAACAAAAATGCTCGCCGGTGGGTCCCCCGGCGCTCGGGGCGCCTACCATAGCCCAGAGGGACCGGTGGGTCCAAGCGGGTTCGCGCGCCCGCGGCGGGGGCTCGTGACCGGCAGCGGAGCGACCGCTCGTCCGAATACTGGTTCGGCCCGCCAGACAAATGACCAAGCCAATCTTGACGCGCGAACACGACGCGATTAGTACCCTATTGATTTTCGAGTGCCTGTCCCTGGTTCATCGCCGGAATCGATCCGGATGGTCGTTCTTTCACACACGCAACGAGGATAGAACCCGGACATTGCGCCCCATGGCCCCACCCCGGCCCCACCATTTTCGTCATCGCCGATGGCCGCCCGATGACTGGAGTGCTACTGCCGATGCGCCGCTTCCACTCGATGGACCGCGACACTGACTTGCTCCTGCCGCTGTCGGTGCAGGACTGGCTGTC
>JADNEJ010000082.1 GCA_016292295.1 Candidatus Thiodictyon intracellulare | reverse complement strand
GTGTACCGGACCCGCCGCCCCGACGGGGCCCCGAAGTCCGACAGGCTGCTAGTCCTCTCGAGTCAAATGTGAGTCACATGTTCTTGATCGGGGTTACAGCAGGCAGGAGCGGCGGGACGCCGGACTCAGGCCCAGGGCTTGCCTGCGGGCAGGAGTTCGCGCCCGTAGAGCTCGTTTAGGATGATGCGGGCCATCATGTACCAGGCCATGAGGGCGCAGGCGATCAGGGTATAGCCCGCCACCACCGTCATCTGCGGATAGCCGAAGTGCGCCAGGTCCAGCAGGATGAAGCCGGCCAACAACAAGGTAAAGGTCAGGGCCATGGCGCCGTGGATGCGCAGCGAACCGATCCAGAGGATCGCGGTAAACAGGGTCCAGGCGACCAGGAACCAGCCCACGTCTTCCGTATTTGCCTTGAAGAGATCGAACTTGTTCGCGATCAGCATCAGTGCCAGCGCAATCCAGAAGGCGCCGTACGAGGTGAAGGCGCAATAACCGAAGTTGTTGCCGGTCTTCTGCTCCTGAAGCCCAGCGGCAAATTGCGCCAGGCCGCCGAAGATCAGCCCGAGCCAAACCACCGGCCCGATGCTGGGCATCCAACCCACGTTGTGGAATTGCAGCACCAGTGTGGTGAGACCGAAGCCGGCGAGGCCAACCACCGCCGGGTTACCGAGTTTTTGTTCTGCCATTATGTCATGCCCAAGTGCTTATTAGGGGAAGGGAGTGCCCCGCGTGATGGCGTGGCGGGCGGATGTTACCCGATATCCGCGCGCAGTGCAGGTGTGACGTGGGGTGGTCCATGAGTTTTCGGTGGCGCCACGTGGCCACCGCACCATGAATAACAAAATATGCTGATTCTCTTATGGAAATCCGACGGGATCCGGGCGGGGCGCGCTGGCGCACAGGCGCGCGGTACTGCGCCGAATTGAACCCCGCGTCCGACTAGTAAGATCGCCCCGGAACCAACCTCGAGACGAAGACCCTGATGCCCTGGATTGATGTCACCCCCCGGCTGCCCCTGCCCCCCGCCGGTTGGCCCTGGGGCTCACCGCACCGCGGTGCCTGCCGTGAGCGATCCCCGCCCCATTGTCGTGACGCCGTAGCCGCGGCGGCCCTTCACGGGCCTCGTCGGCGCCGTCGAGAGGATTGGGCTTGCGGCCCTCACCCTGGTAGGCCTACTGGGGCTGTATCTGCGCATCCTGGCCGGCCGGGCGCGGCTTGACGTACCGGCCTTCGCCGCGGCGCCAGTCGGAACTGTCGATCCTGCCTGCTATTACTCTGGTCACGCTGGCGGTAGGTGCCATCCTGGGTCCCCAGGCCGGCTCCTTCCTGCAGCGCTTCGACGTCTCGGAGTTGGTACTGCTGTCCAGTACCTATGCGGTGATGATGGAAATGGTCCCGATCCTAGTGGCCAGCCGCGCCGGGGTGGATCTCGCGGCGCGCCAGGCGACCCTGTCGGTCAGCGGGGAGGTCGATGGCCTTCTAGTCATGGGTATCGATCTCATCCAGTACACCCTGGGGCCGACCCTGCTGGCAATGCTGATCATGAGCTTCGCCTTTGCGTTGTGGGGTAGCTTCATGACCTTAACCGCGAACTTCCTGTGGCTGTCGGAACTTCCTGTGGCTGTCGATGGTGGCGACGGCCCCACCGGCCCTGTTCCTGGATGCATTCACTAGTGTCATCAAGCTCGCGGACCTGCTGGAGGCGATCACCAAATCGCTGCTCTTCGCGCTTTTGATCGGCCTGATCGCAACGGTCAATGGGACCGCCGCCGGGCGCGCACCCTAAGAAATCGGCGCGGCGCGGGGCCGTGGTCGCGATCCTGCTCGCGGATCTCGCGGTCATCTTGCTGACGGACCGGTGACCATGACCAATGCCTTGGAACTGACCGAAGTCTTCCAGCACGTCGGGGAGCGCTGCGCCTTGGAGGCCATCGATCTAGTGGTACCGAAGGGGTCCTGGCTGCTGCTCGTCGGCCGTAACAGGGCCAGCAAGAGTCCGCTAACGCGCCTGGTCCTGTGACTCGACGCGCCGTCCGCGGGCCGGGTCCGCGTCCTGGGACAAGACCTGCCGGACCTGCCAACCGGCGCCCTGACGGCGCTGCGCGGGCGCCTGGGTGCCGTGCTGGAAGGCGGCGCGCTGCTGGAGGGGCTGAGCGTGATCGAGGACCTGGTCCTGCCGCTGCGCGCCAGGTTCGGCGGGCGGGCGCACCTGGCCTGGCGCGGGCCGCCCGGCTGGCCATCGCCACGCTGCTGCTGGACGGGCTGGAGAATCACCCGCCCCGCTCGCTCTCATTATGGGACAACGCCGCCAGGTCGCACTGGCCCGAGCCCTGATCCACCGGCCGGACCTGCTGGTGTGGAACGGACTCAGCGGCGGCCTGGACACGGCCGCCGTACGAGACACCCTGAAGGTCCTGCGAGCGCAGCGGGGCAATCGCCCCCTGACTCTGATCGCCACCGGCAACCGGGCAGACGCCTTGGGTGACGGCTGCGATCAAGTCGCGGTGCTGGAGCGCGGACGGCTGATCTTCGACGGGTCCCCGGCGGCGCTCACCGCGGCCCTGCCGCAACGGCTCAATCTGCGCTATGTGCTGACGGGGAGGCCCGTAGGGCGTATGCCCGCGAGGGCGATCCGCCATTTTGCCCGTCGGCGCAATGGCGGAACCACCTTCGGGGTTCCGCTCTCCTCAGGTAAACGGGGAGCCCGTAAATTGGCTGATCAAGGCGATGGCAAAGCGCGGGGGTAAATGCCGGAGCAACGTAGGCTCGACAGCTCGTTATTGCTGCAAGCACAGGCCGAACGATTCTATGCTGGAGGCGCGACTGCGCAGGAGCCTGTTTACCACACGTTCCCGACTGACTACTGTTCACGCAATAACAGGAGCTTCGTTGGCAAACCGTTACATCCGGCAGTGTAGACGAGAATGATGCTCGCGGGAACAGCGGCATTATGTACAGTGCGATGCGGGCGGGTGGGCGCCGGGATCTCTCAAATTTTAGTGAGAAACTCGGCTGCCGGGGGCTGCCGGGGCTGGCTCAGAATCGGAAAGCCGTAGCCAAGTTACTGAATAAATAGCCATGTGCGTTTGCTATACTCAGCTAATGCCAAATTTTCGGTTTCCTCACCGACCTGTTATTTCAAAGCTTTCCGTCAGCAAGGAGCGCAAGTCGCCCTGGTACTCACCCGGGTTGCTGAAGAAGT
>JADNEJ010000552.1 GCA_016292295.1 Candidatus Thiodictyon intracellulare | reverse complement strand
CTTGGAACCGGCGGCCCAACGCTTTGGCACCGACCTCCTGACGGTGATCGCGACGATCATGGCCGCCGTTTACGACGCACGCAACGCTCCGCCTCCCGCCGGGGCGTTGCGTGCACGGCATGCGCCGATACTCAACGTGATCGGGGTCGCTTAAAATGGCTAAAGTCGAGCAAAGATGACCACTTGGTTGCCGTCATCATAGCGCCATGGGGTAACGAGGCGCTCATTGTCGTTGGTGCCGATCTAGTCGAAGCGCTTGCAGAAATCATTGTTATTCATAGGAGTTGCTCGTCATCTTGAGCGATGCGTATCCGGCAACGGACGCAGAAATCGTTGACCAGGTGCAATCCGACCCCTTGGCTATAGTTCAGCGCTGGTTACCGGGGCACTGCATCACGGCCGCAGCCCACTGCCACAAGGGATTTCAGCTTCCTGGGTAGCTGATGTTCCTTCTGTGGCCGTTGACCTTTCGCGATCCTCGCCAAGGCTGAAGCCTTGGACTCCAGTCGCGGGTCGGCTGCGAATTTTTCGATCGCCTCCGGGCTTGGGGACAAGCGAACCGGGAGTCGGATGCCGCCGATCAGGCCGACGCACTGCCTGGCATCGAGCAAGCGGTTCAGAGGTTTAAAGGCGATGTTTCCTCACGCGGGGCCTGCTTGAAGGCCACTAGGTGCAGTGCTACCGTAAAGCCTTGATCCGGGCTGACACTTTATGGCATTCGACCTCATCGGCGATATCCACGGCCAGGCGGACAAGCTCGAGGCACTGCTCGCCCGTCTGGGTTACCGGCAGTCGCACGGGCTCTGGCGCCACCCCTCAAACATCGTGATCTTTCTGGGCGACTTCATCGACCGCGGCTCACAGCAACTGCGCACGCTCGAGATTGCCCGCCGGATAGTGGAGGGCGGTGCCGCCCTGGCCGTGACGGGTAACCACGAACTCAATGCCATCGCCTGGGCCACGCCCGACCCGCGGGGCAATGGCGACTTCCTGCGCCCGCACTTCCACCTCCTGCGGGGCCTCAAGAACCGCCGCCAGCACGCGCGCTTCCTGGGCGAACTTGAGCCTCGTCCGACACTGTACCGGGAACTCATCGGCTGGTTCATGACGCTCCCGCTCCCGCTCCCGCTTGAGCTGCCCGGGCTGCGGGCGGTCCATGCCTGCTAGCATCCGCCGTTCATGACCTGGCTGAAGCCCCAACTCACCGCGGAGCGTCAACTGCGTCCGGAGATTCTGGCCGCCGCTACTACCGAGCCCACTGACGAGCATGAGCAGGACAGCGCCCGACTCTCGCTCTTCAAGGCCGTCGAGGCACTCACCAAGGGCCTGGAGATCCCGCTACCCCCGCGGCATTTTGTTGCGGACAAAGAGCAATCCAAACGCTATCGCGTCCGCGTCTGGTGGTGGGACCCACAGGCCGCCGATTACGCCAGCACGGCGATGGTGGACGAGGCCACCCAGGAGCACCTGCCCCACGACCCGCTCCCAGACCATGCGCGCATCGGCCCGCCCACCGACAAGCCGATCTTTTTCTGTCACTATTTCGGTCACTATTGACTGACCGGCACGCCGCGGGTGCTGGCGCCGCACGCCGCCTGTCTGGACTATAGTGTCGGGATGGGCGGCCCGCTCGTGGCCTATCGGTGGGATGGGGAAGAGCGGCTGACCGATGCGGGGTTTGTCAGCGTGCCACAACAATGGGTTTCGCTACGCTCTACCCATCCTACGGGGATTCCTGCCCGATCGCTGACGCTTGGCGCCGGGCGCAAGCGCCGCGGCGGTTATACTGCGCAGTCCCGCACCGACCGGGTGCCCTGTTAAGAACCCAAGGCGGAATCCTCATGCCAGCCCAGACCCAGTCTCCCCTCGCCGAGCGCCTTCGCGAACGTATCCTGATCCTCGACGGCGCCATGGGCACCATGATCCAGCGCTACCAACTCGGTGAGGCCGACTACCGTGGCGAGCGCTTCAAGGACTGGCCCTCGGATTTGAAGGGCAACAATGACCTGCTGGTGCTGACCAAGCCCGCGGTCATCCGCGAGATCCATGAGCAATACCTGGAGGCCGGGGCGGATATCCTGGAGACCAACACTTTCAACGGCAACCGGCTGTCCCAGGCGGACTACGGTCTGCAGGACTATGCTGCGGAGATCGACACCGCCGCCGCCCTGCTCGCCCGGGACTGCGCGGACCGCTACACGGCGCTCACCTCGGACCAGCCGCGCTTTGTCGCCGGGGTCCTGGGCCCCACCAGCAAGACCGCCAGCATCTCCCCGGACGTAAATGACGCCGGCGCCCGCAACACCCACTTCGATGAGTTGGTGACCATCTATGCTGAGGCGACCCGCGCGCTGATCGTCGGGCGGGTGGACGCCATCTTCATTGAGACCATATTCGATACACTCAACGCCAAGGCGGCCGCCTTTGCCGTGGATCAGGTCTTCGAGGAGGACGCGGTGGTACTCCCGGTGATGATCTCCGGCACCATTACGGACGCCTCCGGGCGTACTCTCTCGGGCCAGACCGTGGAGGCATTCTACAACAGCCTGCGCCACGTCCGACCCCTCTCGATCGGGCTCAACTGCGCGCTCGGTCCCGATGCGCTGCGGCCCCATGTAGAGGACCTGGCGGGGGTCAGTGAGTTCTATACGTCCTTCCACCCAAATGCTGGCTTGCCCAATGAGATGGGTGAATACGACATGACCCCGGAGCAGATGGCCGACCATGTCCTGGAGTGGGCGCAATCGGGCTTCGTCAACATCGTCGGCGGCTGCTGCGGCAGCACCCCGGCGCACATCCGCGCCATCGCCGCCGCGGTCGCTGGCCAAGCCCCGCGCCGGCCCCGGGAGAACGACCACCGGCTGCGCCTCTCCGGACTGGAGGCGTTCAATGCGTAGGGGCCGCTGCGCGGGCCAGCGACCGCACATGCCTAGTACCCCACGATGGGAATCCTAATTTTATTTCTTGGAGTATGTCGTAAGCTAGCATTTTTTGAGAATTATACTGATTCACTGCGATGCCCTTACTGCGTGCTTCCTCCGTCCCTGTAACCGATCGTGGGCCTTGATCATAATTCCGCCCACCTTTTCAGTCTCGGCGTCGCCGCTCTCTTGTAGAACATGCTCTTGCGCGCGCAAACCCACATGGGCCGGCCTTAGACGGATTTGTGATCAAGGACGCCAAGCCTTTTCGCTGCGCATACCAGGGCAAGCCGCTGGCAGCCTAGCCGGAAGTGGTCCGAGTGATTCCATC
>JADNEJ010000351.1 GCA_016292295.1 Candidatus Thiodictyon intracellulare | reverse complement strand
CGGCACCGCCGTGGCGTCACGCACGGGGCCGTCGCCCAACTGCAAAAATGGCCAAAGTCGAGGTATAGACCCCGGCACCGATATTGAGCGTCTCAAACCGATATTGAGCGTCTCACCGGGTTTCAGGGCCGCCAGTGCCGCCGCCGACGAGGAAAACAGACACTCGCCGATCCGCGCGAAGCCGGGCGGGGGGCCTTCGGCCCTTCCGGCAGCGGAGCCCAGGCAGGTATCCGACTGAAGGTCACAGCGTCGGAGAGCTGTTTGCGAGCGGTATCGACCCACGCGAGGATTTTCAGGCGCTCGGTGACACCGAACAGCACGCAATCCCTAACGGTTACGGCCAGTTCGGGCTCCAGATACCAAAACGCCCCCAGCACCAGATAAAGGGTGACACCGACGTTGATAAAATACAAAAAAATAATTTATTTCAAATCTTAATCTCAACTCCGTGAGTGCGTAACGGCTCCTGCATCACCGCGGTCCGCGGCCGCGGATCGGGCGCACCGCGGGTGCGGCGCCTCGGATATATAGGGCCGATGTCCGAGATACACGTAGCCCAGTCCATGTCCGTCTACGTAATGTTACTGCCCCGACTGCCACACCATTTTCAGCTTCTTCTCGCGCCGTGTCGAAACGGACATCCGACCCACCTGCCCGGGCTGCCGCCGTCCGGAACTCGCCTGGCAAGCCAGCCTGTTCGCCATCAGCAAAGGCCGGGAGCAGGCCGACGCGGACGATGGCGCGGCGCCGCCCGGCGGAATCGACGAGGAGTGGATGATGCGGGCCTTCGCCTCCATGACCGGAGAGATGGAACACCTGGACGAGGCCAACTCTAAGCAGGCGGCTTGCATGATGCGTCGACTCTTCGACGCGAGTGGGCTTACGGTCGGCGGCGGCCTGGCGGAGGCCATCCGCCGGATGGAGGCCGAGGAGGACCCGGACCAGATCGACGCCGAACTGGGGGACACACTCGAGCGAGAGGACCCCTTTGCGGCCCTGACCGGCGGCGCGGCGGCCCTGCGCAGTCTGCGTCGGGAGTTGTTGCCGGCCGCCCGCGACGACACCTGGTATCCGCTGCACGGCCGGGACACCGGTGCTGATCAAAGCGCCGCTCAAGCGCGCATGTCCCCGGATGAACCTGCATAGGGCCAAGCGGGTCACCAGGGGCCTACAAGTGGGCCCGTGAGGCCTTGATCACCGTTGCGGCTGCCGCCCGGGTACCCCATATCGCAGGTCGAGACTTGCCGTGAAAGTCCGACCATGCCCCGGTGGAAGCAGCTTGAGCCGCGACGCGAGGTCGACCGGCTGAAGCCTCGACCTCCTGTCTCCCGGCGGCCGAAGCGCAAACCCAAGGGAGTGGCTGTGCGGTTCACCCTATGCGGGCGCCCGGACCCCCATGTTACACTCACCCACTACCCCTAAACCCCCGACTGTTAGCGCGACAGGACATGGCAACCCA
This sequence comes from Candidatus Thiodictyon intracellulare, assembly GCA_016292295.1. Classification (GTDB taxonomy): domain Bacteria; phylum Pseudomonadota; class Gammaproteobacteria; order Chromatiales; family Chromatiaceae; genus Thiodictyon; species Thiodictyon intracellulare. The sequence goes on along the minus strand of JADNEJ010000351.1, from coordinate 1,824 downwards.
GAAGACCTACCTCGTGATCTCCGCCTTGGGCGAGGACCACTCCGGCATCGTCAACCTGCTCTCCAAGGCCATCCTGGAGCAAGGCTGCAACATTGAAGACAGCCGCATGACGGTGCTCGGCGGCGAGTTCGCCGCCATGCTCTTGGTGGAAGGCAAGTGGAACACCTTGGCCAAGATCGAAAACGCAATCCCCGAGCTGCAGCGTCAGCTCAACATGACCATCATCACCAAACGCACCGGCGAGCGCGCCACCGGGCGCAACCTGCTCCCCTATGCGGTGGACGTGGTGTCCATGGACCACCCGGGCATCGTCAACAACCTGGCGGGCTTCTTCGCCGACCGTGCCATCAACATCGAAGACATGGCGACCAGCACCTACGCCGCCGCCCACACCGGCACCCCCATGTTCGCGGTCCACATGACCGTCGGCATCCCCTCCGACATGCACATCGCCGGGCTGCGCGAGGAATTCATGGATTACTGTGACGGCCTCAACCTGGACGCGGTACTGGAGCCACTGAAGGGGTGAAGAAAGTATGGAAGTACGTGAGTACGGAGGTACATGAGCACGTGAGTACGAGCGCCCCTAACGCATTAACGGGCCTTGATCACAAATCCGCCCAAAGCCGGCCGGCCCATGTGGGTTTGCGCGCGCAAGACCATGTTCTGAAAGGGAGCGGCGACCCCGGCACTGAACAAGGTGGGCGGAATTATGATCAAGGCCACACTAACGTACTAACGCTGAAGTTTCCGGGTTCTGAAACCCGCGCAGGGCCAAACACTTGGGGTCGGGAGTTTTCGTAGAGGTTTGCGTGGATCTCCGCAAACCCCTCGAAAATCCCCCACCGCTACCCCTCCCACTCCTCCAGTGCCCCTGGAAAAGCCTGAAAATTCTGGTACTGAAGTACTTATCTGCAAGAGGAAGTCTGCCATGGCCCCGGCACTCGGCGACCCCGTTCCGGACCTCGAACTCAAGACCACCGGCGAGCGTGCCGTCCAGCTCTCCGACTACCGCGGCAAACAGCTCGTCCTTTATTTCTACCCCAAGGCCAGTACCCCCGGCTGCACCCAAGAGAGCCAAGACTTCCGGGACGCGGCCAACGCCTTCGCGGCCGCCGATACCTTGATCCTCGGCGCCTCCCGTGACGGTCTCAAGGCCCAGGAAAATTTCAAGGCCAAGCAAGGCTTCCCATTCGACCTGATCGCCGACACTGATGAGGCCCTATGCCGGGTCTTCGACGTGATCAAACTGAAGAAGATGTACGGCAAGGAAAGCCTGGGGGTGGAACGCAGCACCTTCCTGATCGATGCGGCTGGCGTATTGCGTCAGCAATGGCGCGGCGTCAAGGTCAAGGGGCATGTCGAGGAGGTGCTCGCCGTGGCGCGCGCGCTTAAAGAAAGTTCGTTAGTGCGTTAGGAAAGTACGTTAGTACGGAAGTACGGTAAGAGCTCCGCACTAACGCAATGCCATAAAATTAGCGCTAATGCTCTGTTATAATTTATAATATTATAGACTCAACTACTACAGTCGAGGTTTTCTGCCATGGCCTTAAAGCCGAAATAAATGTAACATTCTGTTTTTGAATGACAATTTATTTGTCAAATTTGAAAATATCTATACTCCGCTGAAGGAGTATTTGTTTTTCGATTGCCTCGCCGCGTGTGCGCGGATTGCTCCTACCGACTTCACCCATGAACGCGCCCTACCGCTGCCCGCCTTGGTAGCGCTGCTGTTGAACCTGCGCAAAGGCGCCATCCAAGACGAGTTTGATCAATTCATTGACCTTTTTGCCGAGGGGCTGAGCAGCCATGGCGTCAGTGCAT
>JADNEJ010000060.1 GCA_016292295.1 Candidatus Thiodictyon intracellulare | reverse complement strand
GGACAGCCAGTCCTGCACCGACAGCGGCAGAAGCAAGTCAGTGTCGCGGTCCATCAGGTGGAAACGGCACATCGGCAGTAGCACTCCGGCCATCGGGCGGCCATCGGGGCTGATCGCGACAGTGTACCGGACCCGCCGCCCCGACGGGGCCCCGAAGTCCGACAGAAGGGGCAACGCGGGGCGAAGGCGGGCTCTAGCACCTTGACCTAGGCGTAGGGGGCCGGGGCCTTGGTCCTGACCTCGATCAGGCGCTTCTCCAGGTCGCGATGCTGTTCATCGACCCGTGCCAGATGCCCCTTCAGGGTCTCGTAGCGGGCGAAACGGGCGGTGAACCGGGACGCCTCCCCGCGCTGGACCCAGAGCTGTTGTTCCAGAAGGCGTGTCTGGCGGCGCGCTCGGTCCAACTCTCGGGTCAGACCGAAACGTACGAAGTTCTGGCCCTTGGCCCGCTGCTCCTTGATCCGCGTCTCCAACCGGGCCAGCTCGCCGAGCAATTCCTTCAGGTTCAGCTCGCTGTCCAGGTAGACCTTGGTATCTTGGTATAGCGCTGGGAGCGGACCGCGAGATCGGCGCGACGCTTGGCCGCCTCCTGCTCTATCTGCTGCACGGCGGGCGGCACCACCTGCTCGCCGCGGGTAATCGCCTCATCCAAAGCAGGGAGCTGGGACTGCGCCTTCACCTCATTGGCACGGACGGTGTTCAGATCTCTGGTCAGGGCCTCGAGCCGCACCGGTGCCTGGTTGCCCGCCTGCTCCATGCTGTCGATACTGTTTTCCTGGCAATAACGGTCCAGCGCCGCGGCCTTCTCTCGCTTCTAGGCGTCAAGACGACCGTATTCCTCCTGGAGCCGCGCCAAGGCGCTTCTCGCGTCGCCCTCGATCTGGGTCTGGCGCCGGGCCAGATAAGCATCCGTCCAGGCACTCACCAGGACCGCAAGTTGCTCCGGCGCGCTGCCGGTCGCGCTCAGTTCGACCAGGTTAGTACCGGCGGTCGGCTGGACGTCCAAGCGCCGGCGCAGGCCATCCGAGTCCAGACCGGCCCCGGGTCAGTGGACACCGCGCGCGTCAGAGTGTCCGCCAAGATGTCCTGGGCCAGCAGTATACGGCCTTGCACGGCGACGTTCTGAGGGTCGGCACCGGCCGTCCCAGCAGTGAACCCGATCCCTTCGGGAACCTCGATCAGCACGGTCGCCGTCACACGGTACTGGGCCGGGCGCGTGAAATTCCACAGCAACCCGCCGGCCAGGAGCAGGGTAAAGACCACCGCGAAGAGCCTGAAACGGGCCGCCTAGCGCAGGGGCTCGCGCACCGTCGTGTGGATCCGGCGGCCGCGATTGAACAGCTCCACCTGAGGAAGGGCGGGGCCGGGGTCGCGCTCGTCATGGAGGACCAGCGGGCGATCTGGTGTTTGCATCTTGTGGCTCCTGGCAGACTTGGCTCGAAATGCACCAACCATCGACGACAGGCACTCAACCGGCCGTTAACCGGAGGCAGGTTGCGTCGCGGCTGAAGCCGCTCCCACCCGTGCCGGCCGAACCTTCACGTTAAAGCCCCGATTTCAGACTCTCCTTGCGATCGACCGCAGCCTCTCCGGGTGCGCGCAGCGCACCCTACGGCGGCGGTCCAGGCAACGCCGCACAGCGATAACCGGCGGCAGTGTCGCCGGAGCCGACTCAGCCGCCTTGGTGGTAAGCCGGGCTCAGCTCATGGACCGCGGCCACCATTGCCCCCGCGTGGTCCGGGTCGACGTCCGGCGTGATACCGTGCCCCAGATTGAAGACATGGCCGCTGCCGTGGCCGAAGCTCGCGAGCACTGCCGCTACCTCGTCGCGGATCCGCTCCGGGGAGGCGTAGAGGACGCAGGGGTCCATGTTGCCCTGGAGGGCCACCCGATCCTTCACCATGCGGCGGGCGTCGGCCAGGTCCGTGGTCCAGTCCACGCCTAGGGCGTCGCAGCCGGTGTTGGCCATCCGGTCCAGCCACTGGCCGCCGTTCTTGGTGAAGAGCACCACCGGCACCCGCCGCCCCTCGGCCTCCCGGGTCAGGCCCGCCACCACCTGCTGCATGTAGGTCAGCGAAAACTCACGGTACTTGGCCGGGGTCAGGGCCCCGCCCCAGGTATCGAAGATCATTACCGCCTGGGCGCCGCGGGCGATCTGGGCGTTCAGATAGGCGGCCACGGCGTCCGCGACCTTGGTCAGCAGGGCATGGAGCAGTTGCGGGCGGTCATACATCATCGCCTTGGTGTGGGCATAAGTCTTGCTGCCGCTCCCCTCCACCATGTAGGTCGCGAGCGTCCAGGGGCTGCCCGAGAAGCCGATCAGCGGCACCCGGTCCTTAAGTTCCCGGCGGATCAGGCCTACCGCGTCCATCACATAACGCAACTCGATCTCCGGGTCCGGTACGGCGATGCGCGCCACGTCGGCCTCGGTACGCACCGGAGTCTCGAAGTGCGGCCCCTCCCCCTCGGCAAAATAGAGCCCCAGGCCCATGGCGTCCGGGATCGTCAGGATGTCGGAGAACAGGATGGCCGCGTCCAGCGGGAAGCGCTCTAGGGGCTGGAGCGTTACCTCGCAGGCCAGCTCCGGGTTCATGCACAGGTCCATGAAGCTGCCCGCGCGGGTGCGAGTGGCACGGTACTCGGGCAGGTAGCGCCCGGCCTGGCGCATCATCCAGACGGGGGTGTACTCCACGGGCTCGCGCAGCAGCGCGCGCAGGAAGGTATCGTTCTTGAGCTGGGTCACGGTGCAGGGGCTTCCAGGGCTGGGGTTGGGCGCAACGGATCGGTCGGAATCGGTCGCTGTGTGGATGCCAAGGATACACCAGAGCGGGACATCGGGCCGCAGGGAAGGCGCGTCGGCCCCTGGCGAGCCGAGAGGATAACCACAAAGACCACCGATCGGGCGGCATGATGAACCCGGGACGCCGTCTCGAGTAGCTCGGGTTTCCCGACGAGGTGCAGCTGGTACGCGCCGTCACCCGCCCGGCCAGCAGGGGCCCGGCGTGGAGTACTGCCGCCTACCTGATGAGCGACGCAGCACATCGACGACCTTTCGGATTGGGGTCGCTCGCCGCGCGCGCCTACTGATCCCCAGGTCGTGCTTTGTGAACTCATTGCGGAAACGCCGCTTCGGCGCGTAAAATCATGCCACCGACCGTGCTCCCCTCGAACTTGATGCGGCACTCGCATCCACCGTCAAATGCATTAGCATGCCGGTCGTAGTTACGGCATTATGTATACTCAGCTAATGCCAAATTTTCTGTTTCCTCACCGACCGGTTATTTCAAAG
>JADNEJ010000611.1 GCA_016292295.1 Candidatus Thiodictyon intracellulare | reverse complement strand
GGTGAACAGCGGCGCAAAGGGCAGCAGAGTCGGGACAATCGAGGCTGGCAGGAGGGGGCATCCCTGGGTACGTCCGGTGTCTTGATCGACCTCGGAACATACACTGTTGATGCCCCGCCTGCCTTTCCCTACGTGCCACGACCACTGGCGGGTGGCGCCTGGCCGCGACGAGCGACCGCCGCAACCCCCCTGCTCAGCGCACGCGTCGGCACCGCCGTGGCGTCACGCGGGAGGCCGTCGCCCAACTGCAAAAATGGCTAAAGTCGAGGTTCAGTGCCGCCGCCGCGTTCGCGCTATTCACACCTTCGGCCGTTCAGAACACGCCAGGCTCTCTTCCGCGACGCCGAATGCTCGTCCCAGTTCGCCAGCGTCTAATAGGGCACTCGCGAGCCGAATGAGCCAATCCCCCCGCATCCTCTCCGGCACCCCATGCGGCTGTCGACCATAGGCATCCAGCCAGGCCAAGCGCCGCTAGACGTGCCAGCGGTCCTGATTCTGCTTGATTGCACCCCAAACGACCTCAGGTGACACCCGCCGTGCCTTGAGATCGGCGACGAGTTCGCGGCCGGCGGATCGGACATGGGCAGGTTGAGCACGGCCAGGTGCAGTTCGGCGGCAACACGGCAGCAAGCCGGGCCAGGAGCGCCTCTGGCGGTTGCGCAGGTGCTGCGCGAGCAGCGGGTTGCGGAAGACCTCCTGGTCGGGGAAGCCCAGGTGACGACAGCCCAGATAGTCGAGTTGGGGCTCGGGTTCAGGCGCGTCGGCCGACGCCGGATCGGCCTGCGGCTCCACCAGGTGCGCATCGAGCAGGTTGAGCAGCCGGTCGCGGCGCCCCTTGTCCAGGCTGAGGCAGTCGGCGACGATGTCGAAGGCGATGTTGCGCCCGCCCAGACAGCCGGCGAGCCACTGGTCCAGGTCCGCTGCCGTCAGTGGTTGCAGGGCCAGACGCAGAGGGGCCAGGTCCTGGTCGTCGGACTCCCGCCCGGCGTCGTGCTGGGTGAAGGCCAACACCAGGCCCGGCAGGCTCTGCAGCCATTGCAGCAGTAGGTCGCGCATGCTCGCCTCGAGCTGGCGCTGCTCCGGGATCTGGAGCAGGAGCCTGCCGCCGCCGTGTCGCTCGGCGACCTCGGCGGCCAGTTCGCGCAGGGTCTCCAGGAATCGCTCCGGGGCCGGTCGCGCCTGATCCGGGGTCCAGTACCGGAAGAAGAGGTCGCGCAGCCCGCCGACCGGCAGTTCTAATTCGATGGCGAGCGGCAGCCAGGCGAGCCGGTCCCAGCCACAGAGGTTGAGTGCGAGCGTCACCTTGGCCTCGTCCACCAGCTCGCGAACGGCCACGGCGCGGCGTGCACCGGTCTCGCTGCCGCGCTGGTGCAGCTCGAGCAGGACCTTCTCCAGATAGTCTCCGGCCGGCACCTCATTCGGGCTCACCGCGTCTAGGTCCAGCACCGCGTGGACCAAGGGTCCGACCGCACCGGCCTGCATCAAAGGCGGTGGCGCGCAGCAGATAGGTCTTGCCGCTGCCGGTGAGACCGCGCAGTTCGATGACCCGCTGAAAGACCGAGTCCTCACCGCACAATGCGGCGCGCAGCCGCCCGCGCAGCACTGGGTCGTGCAGGTTCCAGCGGCTGTATTGATCCTACGGGTCGGCAAAGCCGAGGCCGTCGGGGGTGGAGAAGGCCATGCGATCTGCTCCGTGAGTCGGGTTCCGTTACCGCTGCGCGGCATACCGCGGGCGCCGTGGTAGAGTCCTGTCCGGCGGTCTCGGGTCGTACCCGGTGTCGGCCTTGGTCATGGTTCCGGCCGCCGTCTCAGGCCGGGGCCCGGTGGGAGCGGCTTCAGCCGCGACGCGACCGCCGCGCAAGCGGCCAGGGCCTCGTCGCGGCTGAAGCCGCTCCCACAACGTCGCTGCGCGACTTGCACCGTTAAGCCTCGGCCCTGTCGCCTTGTGGCCGCACCGAGAATCTGGGCTCCGGTGCCTTGTAGTAGACTTCACCCTAATCCAAAGACATCCTGCCCAGCCGCTGGAACTTCCATGTCCGAATTCGACCTGATCCGCACCCATTTCGCCGCCCTGGGGTGCACCCGGAAGGATGTCATCCTCGGTGTGGGCGACGACTGCGCTCTGCTCACGGTACCCCTCGGCCAGCAGTTGGCGGTGAGCATCGACACCCTGGCGGCCGGGGTGCACTTTCTGCCCGACTGTGACCCGGAGGCGCTCGGTCACAAGTGCCTGGCGGTGGGGCTGAGCGACCTGGCGGCGATGGGTGCGGCGCCCGCCTGGGCGACCCTGGCCCTGACCCTGCCGGCCGGCTTGCCGCGGCAGTCGCCGGATTGGCTTGCGGCCTTCGCCCGCGGCTTCTGGCACCTTGCGCTGGCGCACGGCGTCGCCCTGGTGGGAGGCGATACCACCCGCGGGCCACTGTCCATCACGGTGCAGGTGCATGGCCTGATCCCGATCGGTGCCGCGGTCCGGCGTGCCGGTGCGCGCCCGGGTGACCTGGTCTGTGTCAGCGGGACCCTGGGCGATGCGGGGCTCGCCCTGCGCGCCCTGCTGGCCGGGCAGGTGCCGACGCCGGCCCTGCGGGTGCGGCTGGAACGGCCGACGCCGCGGGTCGCAGTGGGGCTCGCTCTGCGGGGGCTGGCGAGTGCCATGATCGATTGCTCGGACGGGTTAGCGGCGGACTTGGGCCACATCCTTTCCGCCAGCACGGTAGCGGCGGAACTGGACCTGGCTGCCCTGCCGCTCAATGGAGCCGTGGCCGCGGCGGTTGCTGACACCGGGGACTGGGGCCTGCCGCTCGCCAGTGGTGACGACTATGAGCTGTGTTTCTGCCTGCCGCCCGAGCATCGGGAGCAGCTTGCGGCCATCGCCGCGCGCTGTGGCTGTCCCCTGACCCCGATCGGGCGGGTCCTTGCCGGTTCGGGTCTCGTCTGCCGCTCGCCCGCCGGGGCGGTAGTCGAGTTGGAGGCCGCCGGATTCGACCATTTTGCCGCGGGGGCGCGCTGAGGTGGACCTCCCCGCGGTCGCGCGTCGCTTAGAGCGTGGGGGCCGGCACCATGGCGCCGGTGGGGGGCTACATCGACCTTCGGCCGCTTGTTCTCTTTGCGTTCGTCGGCGGTCGCGGCCGAACCCAGGTCAAGGGCGGGTTTCGGGGTCGGCATCGACGTAGCCGTCGCGTCGCGGTCCACCTAAGCTTTAGTTGCCTGTTGGAGGTGTCCTTCCGGTAAGGCTGCATAAAATCCCGTCCCTGGCCCGGTAGCGTAGGAGCCCCGTTTTTGGTGATCCGGAGGC
>JADNEJ010000327.1 GCA_016292295.1 Candidatus Thiodictyon intracellulare | reverse complement strand
GTTTCTAGCCGAAAACCGTCTCTTTTTTACCATAAAAGCCCGTCCAAGGGCCTCAAGCGGTGGCGCCAGTCGCTAAGTCCGACAGGCTGCTAGGACGCCGACGGCCGCTGTCACTTCACCGACCGGGCGCCACAGTGCCCGCGCCCGCCGGGGCGGTTGCCCCAGCTCGGGACCTGGCCGCATTGCTTGCCGAGCGGTTCAATACCCAAACGGCGGTCCAGTAAGCCACCTTGGCGATCGTCGCGATCGAGGCCGAACTCGGTCAAGGCGCCGGCTTCTTTATCACCAACGATGGCTATACCATTATAAAAAGCCATGTAGTCCGCCTCATGCCGGCGGATCGGCACGAGGATGAGGCGCGGTTCCAACCGGCGGAGAGGCGCTTGAAGGCCCAGGAGGCGGAACTGGCACGGCGGCGCACGCTTGCGGCCGGGGCGGCCTCCAACCTGGCCTGGCTCAAGGCCCGAGGCTAGGAGAAGGGCTCTGTCACGCGCCGCATCCAGGACCAACAAACGTATGACTACTACGGTATGACTACTACGCGGCGGTCGCCGCTGAGCTGGCCGACCAAGTGGCACAGTGTCGACAAATCGTGTGCGATGTCAAGCTGGAGCAGAGCGTCAAGATCGATTACGCCATTCTCCAACAGAGCTTTACCATCGCCATCAAGGACGGGGAGCGCCTCACCGCCCGGCTGATCCGTGCCAGTGACGACCATGACCTGGCCCTGCTCAAGCTCGACGGCTACCGCACCCCGGCGCTACGCTGGGCCACGAGTCAGCCCCCGGGCAGGGGGACCCCGTCTTTGCCATCGGTAACTCCCTGGGTGTCTCCGACAGCGTAACCGCCGGTCGGGTCACGCGGCTCGTCCCGGACCAGATCATGACTGATGTCCAGTTGCTGCCCGGCAACAGCGGGGGCCCGCTGGTCGATGCGGCAGGCGAGGTCATCGCCATCAATTTCGCCAAGCTGGCCAAGGGCGGTGACGCCAACTACCAGGGTTTCGGCCTAGCGATCCCGAGCGCCATCGTCCGGGCGGCGTTCCCGGAATTACCATAAACTCAGCGGAGTAAGGCGTCGTGGATGCGGGAGGCGGACTCATCGCTGCGTCCCAGGTCAGCCGTAGGCGCTCTCCAGGCCGACCAACGAGAAGTAGACGCGGGTGAATTCCCGGTCGCAGCCGACAATGTGACCAAGCAGTCAGTCGCGCACCCACTCCTGACCGATATCATCGAAGACCTGGATGCCCCACGCCCGGCACTCGTTCACCATGGCGTCGAATTTGGCCATGGGGATCGCGTGTTGCTCCTCGTGTTCCGCCCGCCGCGTGTAGCCGATCGCGGGCATGAAGGCCTCCTCGCGCCGACAATGGACGCGGGCCTTTTCGTCGAAGGCGGTGAAGGCCGCGGCCAGCCCAGTCGGGCCTGCGGCAGTGCCGAGGGCCTGCACCCCCCGGGGAAAGGCCACCGGGGCGCCACCGGGGCCGTCGCCTGGGGACAATAGCGCAAACTGGTGTCGATGAGGGCCTCGACCAAGGCGCGGTGATTCGCATCCAGGGCACCGATGCCCAGGGACCATTCATTACGCCAGGTCAAGAGTTTAGACATCGGAGTGTCTTACGTGGGCGACGCCGTTCCCGGCAAGGGGGCTGGGTTGGGTCGGGGCGTAACTGGGTCAGGGGTTGCCTTGCGTGTCCTTGGGCGCTGCAGGGTGCGTGTCGGCGCCGGCGTTGCACCCCCGCTGAGCCTCTATTGTGGCGGCTCATCGGCAGCGGGTTCCAGTCCCAGCCGACGACTCGCTTCGCCCGGAAGAAGGTGTCGCCTGCTTCACGGATCTGTCCCGGCGGCTGTCCAGGCTGGAATTTACGCTCTCCCGATCGTCGCGTCACTTATTCCATGACAAATTTAGAGTTATTTAGAATTGCCGAGGGCCCGGCGACTGACCGGGCCTCCCGCGGCTATCGCGCTGCCGGTCTTGAATTATACTGCGTCTCCCTTTGTTTCGGACCTGGACCCGCCTCGCCCCGCCATGCCCCATCAGACCGACGATCTGCGCATCTGCACCATCACCGAGGTGCAACCCCCCCGCGCGCTCCACGAGCGCTTCCCGGTGTCCGACGCGGCCGCCGATACCGTCTTCGAGACCCGGCGCGCGATCCAGCGCATCCTTCAGGGGCAGGACGACCGGTTGCTGATAGTGGTAGGCCCCTGTTCGGTACATGACCCTCAGGCCGCCATGGAATACGCCGAGCGCCTACTGCCCGTGCGTCAGGCCCGCGCTGCTGACCTGCTGGTGGTGATGCGGGTCTATTTCGAGAAGCCTCGCACCACCGTCGGCTGGAAGGGCCTGATCAACGACCCGGACCTGGACGAGAGCTTCGCGATTAACAAGGGCCTGTCCCTGGCCCGCAAGCTGCTCTTGGACCTGGCCGCGATGGGGATGCCGGCGGGAGCCGAGTGCCTGGACCTAATCAGCCCCCAGTATATCGCCGACTTGGTCAGTTGGGGGGCCATCGGTGCCCGCACCACCGAGAGCCAGGGCCACCGGGAACTGGCCTCCGGCCTGTCCTGTCCGGTGGGATTTAAGAACGGCACCGACGGTGACGTGAAGGTCGCCATCGACGCCATCCATTCGGCGGCGCGGCCCCATGTCTTCATGTCGGTCACCAAGGAGGGGCAATCGGCCATCTTCTCCACCGCCGGCAATGCCGACACCCACATCATTCTGCGCGGCGGGCACCGGCCTAGCTACGACAGCGAGAGCGTCAACATCGCCGCCGAAGAGATCATCAAGGCGGGTCTGATACCCAAGATCATGATCGACTTCAGCCACGCCAACAGCCGCAAGAAACCGGAAAAGCAGATCCAGGTATGCCAGGACGTCGCCGGCCAGATTGCCCGCGGTGACCGGCGCATCATCGGCGCCATGATCGAGAGTAACCTGGTCGGCGGACGGCAGAACTTGGATACCCCCACTGGACTGGTCTACGGACAGAGCGTGACCGACGCCTGCGTGAGCTGGGCCGACACCGAACCCATGCTGCGCGACCTGGCCCAGGCCGCGGCGCGGCGGCGGGGCTGACGGCGGTACCCAGGACGAGCAAGAGTTCACACCAGAGCGCTGAGTCGGAGCGGTTAATCCTGGCAAGAGCGGTTCTCACGCCAAGGCGCCAAGCTCGCCAAAATTTTTCAGCACCTTATCCGCCTTAGGTCATGCACATTGCGGGTAATTCGCTGACTTTCCATCGACTTTGGCCATTTTAGGCGACCCCGATCATCGTGCCAGCCGCGCCCGGCAAT
>JADNEJ010000017.1 GCA_016292295.1 Candidatus Thiodictyon intracellulare | reverse complement strand
TCATAATTCCGCCCACCTTGTTCAGTCTCGGCGTCGCCGCTCCCTTGCAGAACATTGTCTTGCACCCGTAAACCCACATGGGCCGGACGGCCTTAAGCGGATTTGTGACCAAGGTCGCCGACTCGTGCGACAGGAATGACTGCGCCCGCTCGATGAATGATTCAATCAATCCAGGCTGCGTCCGATAGACCTGTCCGGTCCCCGCGGTGGCCCACAGGCCAACCAGCGGCGCATCCAGCACCGCATCATCGAGCGACTGGTAATCCATGTCGTCCCCGCGGAAAGCCATCCAGCGCAGCCCGGCCTGCCGTAACAGGCGGTGCGGGCGATGCGCAAACAGCAGCAGGCCGGCAATGGTTCAGACCAGCACCTCCTCGGTGCGCTCGGCCATGAAACCCAGACCGCACAGGTGCTCCAGCCAGGCCCCCTCGTCCTACGGTATCTTATCCGTCAGGGCGCGGTCGAAATAATCGGTTAAACGGGCGCGATCGAGATCCGCCAGGGTGCTGGCCGACACCGGCAGCAGTTCGGGATGAAGTTTGAATTCGACGCCGGAATTCTCACTTTGGCGAATCAACTGCAGCAATACTTCAGGGATCATTCCCGCGCCTCTATCGGCGGGACGGGGCAGCAACCCGTTGCGAATATATTTTGGATGCCGATATGGCGCGGTGTCCTACTGGTACCGAAAAGATGCCGGAGGGAGCGAAGAAAATCCCCCATGGGAGCGGTCTCCGGCCGCGATGCAAAGCCCCGGTAACCTGCGACGTTAGAGCAGTTTGCGAGGCCCTGTCGGGTCTTGATCATAATTCCTCCCACCTTGTTCAGTTCCGGCGTCGCCGCTTCCTTGCAGAATATGGCCTTGCGTGCGCAAACCCACATGGGCTGGCCGGCCTTGGGCGGATTTGTGATTAAGGCCGCTCCCACAGCGTCGCTGCGCGACTTTCATGCTCGACCTCGGCCGGGGCGTCAAGCGCCCTTCATCCAGCGGCCAGGCGCGCCTTCTCGAGCCGCTTGAAGCGCCGATCTGGCGGGTAGGGGAAGATGTCATCCAGACGCCCCGAGCGGATCACGGCTTGCCGGGCGCGCCACCAGGTGGGGTCGAGCAGGTCGCGGTGCAGGGTCAGGAAGATCTTGCGGATCCGCGGGTCGGTAAGCAGGAAGGTGGCAAACTCCTCGGGGAAGACGTCCTCCGGCGCCGGGGTGTACCAGGGCTCGGCGGACATCTCCATCTCGGGGTAGGGCGGCTCCGGGATCTCGCGGAAGTTGCACTCGGTGAGGTAACAGATCTCGTCGTAGTCGTAGAAGACGACCCGGCCCTGGCGGGTGACGCCGAAATTCTTATAGAGAAAATCGCCAGGAAAGATGTTGGCGGCGGCCAGGTGCTTGATGGCGTCACCGTATTCGCGCACGGCGTGGATGATCTCGTCCTCGTCGGCCGTATGCAGATAGAGATTGAGCGGGATCATGCGCCGCTCGATGTAGAGGTGCGTAATGATGAGCTGATTCCCGTCCACCTCCAGGCTGCCGGCGCATTCCGTCCCCAATTGTTCACGCAATTCCGGCGAGAAGCGGGCTAGCGGAAAGGCGACGTGGGAATACTCCCAGGAATCGGCCATGCGCCCCACCCGGTCGTGCATCTTGACCAGGAGGTATTTCTCCTTGACCTTCGCCGCGGTCATCTCCTTGGGCGGCGGAAAGCGGTCCTTGATGACCTTGAAGACGAAGGGGAAGGAGGGTAGGGTGAAAACGCACATGACCATGCCGCGGATGCCGGGCGCCACCTGAAGCGCGTCCGCCGAATAGCGCAGGTGCTTCAGAAAGTCGCGATAGAACTCAGTCTTTCCGAACTTCTGGAAGCCGATAGCGGTATAGAGCTCGGCCTTAGTCTTGCGCCGCATCAGGGGCCGCAGGAAGTCCACCACCGCGGCCGGGACCTCGGTGTCCACCATGAAATAGGCGCGAGAGAAGCTGAAGACATCGGAGATTTCATCCTCGCCGGCCAGCAGGGCGTCGATGTAGAGCCCGCCCCGCTCGTCATTGAGGATGGGGACAGCGAAGGGGGTCTGATCCGCCCCATTGATGACCTTGCCGATGATGTAGGCGCCCTTGTTGCGATAGAAGGGCTCGGACAGGACCGCGAGCTGGAAGTTCTGCGCTAGCGCTCGATTTGGCGGGAAGCGGCCATGGACCGCCTGCATAAGATTGCGGATGTCCCGGCGCCGGTCGCGGAAGGGGAGACTGAAACCCAGCCGGTCCAGTATGCGTGAAAATACCCGGACGAAGCCGTCGCGTGCCGGATAATAGGGGCGGTAGATTGGGTTCTCCGCTTCCAGGTGTTCGGTGGAGAACAGTGGCCACACGAAGATATTAGCACTGTTGTAATAGTGGCGATCGAAGAGCCGGCAGAACACCGAGTTGTAGAAGGACTCCGCCAACTCCGGCTGGCGGTGCTGGGGCAGCATCCGCAGGTATTCCACCTTGACCCGGCGCCACAGGCGCTCATCGTGCTCATTGAGCTTGAAGTCCCGGCGCAGAATGCGCAGAGTTTCCTGCACGCGCTGGTCGTAGTAGTCGATGCGCTCGCGGGCGGCAGCCTGGACGGCGTGCCAGTCCGCCGCCTCGAAACGCGCCCGCGCGCCCCCGGTGATCTCTCTGAAGAGCCGGTAATGGATATCGAAACCATCCAGGATGGTCTGCGCAATCTGCTTCGCCTCGGTCCAGGCCATGGATACCTCTCAATGCCATAAAATTAGCGCTAACGCGCTGTTTTAATTTACAATACCACCTATTTAACTACAACAGCCGAGGTTTACCGCCATGGTCCTAAAGCCGAAGCCAATGCAACCTTCTGTTTTTGAACAACAATATATTTATCAAATTTGAAAATATCCATATTCAACTAAATGGGTATTTTTTTTCCGATGGCTTCGCCGCGTGTGCGCGGATTGCTCTTACCGACTTCACTCGTGAACGCGCCCTGCCGCTGCCCGCCTTGGTGGCGCTGCTGTTGAACCTGCGCACAGGCACAATCTAAGACGAATTGTATAAATTCATTGACCTTTTTTCCGAGAGGCTGAGCAGCCATGGCGTCCAACACGGTGGTCGTGGAGGCCGACTTGGCGTCCACTGCAGTCGGCTAACGGGTCCTGGCCGGGGAGCACCTGCCCGCGACCTGCGCGGGTGACCTAGCAGCCTGTCGGACTTAGCGACCGACGCCACCACCTGAGTCCCTTGGACGGGCTTTTGTCGCAAAAAAGAGACTGTTTTCGGCTAGAAACGCAGTTTTCTGCGGTGTTCCCCTGACTGCAGACGTAATA
>JADNEJ010000332.1 GCA_016292295.1 Candidatus Thiodictyon intracellulare | reverse complement strand
AACTGGCCGCGACTGCCTGAGCGGCAGCGTACGGCATGCCCGGCCGCCGCGCCGGAGCCGCGTAGCGGACCAGACGGATTGGCTCTCCATGGTCCTCCAGGGCCCACCGTGCGGACCCCGGCCCCCCGATTGCCGGTTGCGGCTGGCAGTTGCGGCTGGCACAATGATCGGGGTCGTCTAAAATGGCCAAAATCGAGTCGCACTCATGCCCTCCAACTCCTCGGCGATATGCTCGACATCCAGCTCAGTCAGCTTGACGGGCCGCAGCAGCCGGGCATTGTGCAGAGCCCAAGCATGGAAATCGGCTTCGTAAACCACTCGGCTTCGTAAACCACTGTCGCAGTCATCGCTGTCTCCAGACAATGGGGCCCGACCAGGGAGATCGGGGCCGCGATCCCGATCAGGATCGACTCACGGCACGGCCTGCACCGCGCTCTTCGCCGGACGCCGCGTACCGACTCACTCGATCTGGGCCTCCGACTTGGCCGCGGCCCGGACCTCGATCTGGGCCTGGATGGCGGTGATGGCGACGGTATTGACGATATCGGTCACGGTACAGCCGCGGCTCAGGTCATTCACCGGCTTCTTCAAACCCTGGAGGATGGAGCCAATGGCCACGGCCCCGGAACAGCGCTGGACCGCCTTGTAGATGTTGTTGCCGGTGTTCAAATCCGGAAAGATGAAGACCGTCGCGTGTCCCGCCACCGTACTCTCTGGCATCTTGGATGCGGCCACGCTCGCATCCACCGCCGCGTCGTACTGCATCGGACCATCGATGCGCAGATCCGGTCGACGCTCGCGCACGATCCGCACCGCCTCGCGTACCCGGTCCACGTCCTCGCCCTTACCGGAACTGCCGGTCGAGTAGGAGAGCATGGCAATCAAGGGAGTCAGGCCGAAGGCCGCGGCAGTGGCGGCCGAGGAGATGGCGATGTCCGCGAGCTGCGCGGCGTCCGGGTTCGGATTGATCGCGCAGTCCCCGTAGACCAGCACCCGATCCGGCATGCACATAAAGAAGACGCTGGAGACCTGCTTGGTGCCCGGCATGGTGCGAATCGTCTCGAAGGCCGGCCGGATGGTGTGCTGTGTGGTGTGGTTCGCACCCGATACCATGCCGTCGGCATCCCCGCAGTAGACCATCAGGGTGCCGAAATAACTCACGTCCATCAGCACGTCGCGGGCCATCTGCTCCGAGATACCCTTATGCTTGCGCAGTTCATAATAGACCCGCGCATAGCGCTCCCGGTTAAGGGAGGTCGCCGGATCGATGATCCGGACCCTGTCGAGCTTGAGGCCGAGATCCGCGCAGCGCCGCGCAATCCGCTCCGGGTTGCCGAGCACGGTCAGATCCGCCACCCGGCGCAATTGCAGGATCTCAGCCGCGCGCAGGACGCGCTCGTCGCCCCCTTCCGGCAGCACAATACGCCGGGGGATAGACTTGGCGCGGCGGATCAGTTGGTACTCGAACATCAGCGGCGTGATGCGCTCGGAGTGCCGGACACTGATGCGCTCGCGCAGCTCGTCCACGTCCACGTTTGACTCGAAGACACCCAGGGCGGAGGCGATCTTGCGCCCGTCGCCGGGCAGGATGGTCGGCTCGATACGATTGACGTTGAGGCTGGCCTGGAAGGTATCCGTCTTCACGCTCAAGAGCGACAACTTGGTACGCTCCAGCCCCCCCAGCAGCCGCTGGACACTCGGGGCCGGGGACTGGCCGCCCGTCAGCAGCAACCCGGCCACCCGCGGGTAGAACGAGGAGGCATCCGCCGCCAGGCTCGCGAGGATGAGATCGGAGCGGTCCCCCGCCGTGATGATCAGGCAGCCATCCTCCACATGGTTCAGAAAGTCCTGGACCTCCATATCCGCCACCTTGTAGCTGGTGACCACCTGGTTTAGTGCATCGCCCGCCCCGTGCAGGCACTTTGCGCCCAAGGCCTGGCCGATCTCCCCCACCGTCGACATTCGCAGCATCGGCTGCTCTGGCAGCACATAGACGCGCTCCTGCGCCGGCATCAAGGCGCGGGCGCGCTCCCGCACCTGGTCCAGATATTCCGGCGCCACACCATTGATGACACAGGCAAGCACGTCCCCGCCCCGATTTCGCATCGACTCGTGGGCCAGCTGCAGCGCTTGCACGGCCTCGCTGGGGCGGCGCCCGAAGCCCCTGACCACCACCACCAGGGCACACCCCAGGTTATTAGCCAGGTCGGCATTGAAGTCGAACTCAAGCGACGGCACCAAACCGCGGAAGTCGGTCCCGGACACCACCACCAGGTCACACTCATCCTCCAGCCGCTTGTATTTGTCCATGATCAGCTTGAGGAACTCGTCGTACTGCCCGCCCCCGATCAGCCTACGCGCGACCGTGGCGGTGCAGCCATAGAGCATCTCCGGCGGAAACGGCAGGTCGTAGCGATCACGGATCAGGGAGATCAGATTGTCGTCCAGCGGACCCGTGGCCACCATCGGTCGAAAAAAACCTATCCGGCGGTTGACCGCGTAGAGCATCTCCATGAAGCCCAGGATCACGGCCGCCTTGCCGCTGCCGGAACTAGCCCCAGCGATGTAGACATTTTGCATAATTGTTACTCCAAGGTGCGGGCGCAGCCCAGAGCCAGACTGCACCTGCGATACTGCATTGCAGCATCGCAGGCCTTGATCACAAATCCGCCCAAGGCCTGCCAGCCCATGTGGGTTTACGTGCGCAAAACCATGTTCTGCAAGGAAGCGGCGACGTCGGAATTGAACAAGGTGGGAGCAATTATGATCAAGGCCATTGTCGCACGCTTCGGCAAAAACGGAGGCAATATCTTAAAGCACCCGCCGTGCCAGGGCGATCCGTCGCTGATCCTAACGCCCGGAGGCAGGCCCAGTTCCGCCAAGCCGCGCACCGCTACAGGCGATGGAA
The DNA here is from genome assembly GCA_016292295.1 of Candidatus Thiodictyon intracellulare. Taxonomy (GTDB): domain Bacteria; phylum Pseudomonadota; class Gammaproteobacteria; order Chromatiales; family Chromatiaceae; genus Thiodictyon; species Thiodictyon intracellulare. Next base: position 416 of record JADNEJ010000332.1, on the reverse strand, counting down.
AAAAGACTCTTGCCAACCCGTGAGGGATTCGTCAATCATCTGTGCGGCATTGATCATGATTCCGGCCAGCGATGATCCGTCCGCGACCGCAAGTCGAGGCTTTACGGGGAAAGTCGCGCAGCGACACTGTCGCAGCGGCTTCAGCCACGACGGGTCGCCGGGAACGCGACATCGGCGTGCGCCGCGGCGCCGCATCGCGGCCCCAGCCAGCTCCCACAAGGACCTTTCGTGTTCCGGGGCGACGGACAAGCCTTCATGGCTGTTAACCGGTGGCGGTTTCCGAGATATACTCAGCTAATGCAAAATTTTTCGGTTTCCTCACCGACCGGTTATTTCAAAGTTTTCCGTCAGCAAGGAGCGGAAGTCGCCCTGGTACTCACCCGGGTTGCTGAAGAAGTCTGCGCAGGCTTTGCGAA
>JADNEJ010000389.1 GCA_016292295.1 Candidatus Thiodictyon intracellulare | reverse complement strand
TTACGTCTGCAGTCAGGGGAACACCGCGGAAAACTGCGTTTCTAGCCGAAAACAGCCTCTTTTTTGCCATAAAATCCCGCCCAAGGGCCTCAGGCGGTGGCGCCAGTCGCTAAGTCCGACAGGCTGCTAGAACGCCGGCATCCAGATCGTCCATCCGATTATCGATTACAGCTTCGCGGATTGGAAGAGAATGCAGGCGATCTACGTGGATGGTGACTTCCTGACCACCAAGGCGGCGCTCAAGTACATGTATCAGGGCGACCGCGGCGGCACGGTGATCTACATGGGTTCGGTGCACTCGCATGAGGGCTCGCCGTTAAAGTCGGCCTATGTCGCCGCCAAGCACGCCCTGCTCGGCCTGGGCCGTGTGCTGGCCAAGGAAGGCGCCGAGCATAACGTTCGCGCACACGTGATCTGCCCAGGTTTCGTGCGCACCCCGCTGGTCGATAAACAAATTCCCGAGCAGGCCAAGGTGCTGGGCATCAGCGAGAACGAGGTGGTCAAGCGCGTGATGCTCGGCCGTACGGGCGACGGCCAATTCACCACCGTCGATGACGTGGCGCAAACCGCGTTGTTCCTGGTCGCCTTCCCCAGCGCCGTGTTGACCGAGCAATCGTTCATCGTCAGCAACGGCTGGTATATGCAACGGCTGGTATATGCAGTAGAACGCCGAGTCGGGCGCACAAGGGTCGGCGCCCGGCGGCCTTGATCATAATTCCGGCCACCTGCCGTCGCTGCTGCCCGTCGCGGCCGGGGGCCGCTCCTACGATATAGAAGCGGCTCCCGGCCGCGACGAGTGTCAGTGGGGATCTGGCCGGATTAGTGATCAAGGCCGTGCCCGGCTTCCGTTGGAAGTGCCCGCGCGGGGTGCGCGGGCCAGTATCATCTCGGGGCCTTGGCCATCATTCCGGCCACCGCGAAGCGGCCAGTGCGCGTAACAGCGCCATCCTGGCGCTTCTGCGGCCGGAACGAGGATTGAGGCCCATCCCGGCCCGGCAGGTCCCGGTCGAGGCCGGACCGGCGGCACCGACTTGTGCCCGGGCCTCGCCTGTCGTACTGTCCGCAATCAAATGCAGAAAGAATGATAAGACCCCCGTGCCCAATGGGCTACGGGGGGATCGGCGTAGCGCCACCGCAGCCGTCGCAAGGCCACCGATGCGGCTCCATCACCGTTGGAGGACAATAATTTGGTGACCGTTCCCCTCAAGCTTGTCGTGTCCGATCACCGGGCGCGCGTGCACGCCGTACTCGCCGGCAACGAGCTCGTTCGCTCCACGCTGGACCGGGTGACGCTGGCCTCCTGGCAACGCTGCGCGAGCGAGCACGGACTCGACCCCGGGGCCGCGCCCGCGCCCGTCGTCATCCCCCGCGGAGACCTCAAGGGCCGGCAGGAGCGCTACTCGCGCCTGCTGGAGATCGCCCGCCCGGAGATGACCAACCTCTATCAGCAATTGGCCGGCTCTGGTCACGCCATCATGCTGGCCGACCGGGACGGGGTCCTGCTCAACTACATCGGTGACTCCATCTTCACCGACGCCGCGGCACGGGTCGGCATCCAGACCGGGGCGATCTGGAGCGAAGCGATCCAGGGTACCAATGGCATGGGCACCTGCCTGGTCGAGAAGAAGTCGCTGATCGTCCATCAAGGTTCCCATTTCTTCGAACGCAACGCCGGACTCACCTGCGCCGCCGCACCCATCTTCGATCCAAACGGCGAGGTGCTCGCCATCCTGGACGCCTCCAGCGAGGCGACCCTGGCCCAGCAGCACACCATGATGCTGCTCAATATGTCAGCCCAGGTTATTGAGAATAGAGTTTTTTTCTGTAGAATGGGCGATGCGTATATCTTCCGTTGCCACAGCCGAGTCGAGTTCATCGGTACCCTGGGCGAGGGGCTGATCGCCTTCACCCCGGATGGGCGCATCCTGGCGGTCAACCGCAGCGCCATCTTCCAACTGGAACTCAAGGGCCCGGAACAGATCGTCGGGCGCTTCATCGACGGCCTCTTCACCAGCTCGATCGGCATGTTGCTCAAGCACGCCCACGCCCAGGGCGGCGCCGCCTTCCCCATCTACGAGACCTGCTCGGAGCGGCGCTTCTTCGCCAAGGTTCAGCCTCCCGAGCACAGTGCCCGCTCCGAGCCCGCCCCGGTGATCCGCCCCCACCTGGTGGGCGAGGCGCGTATCATCCCGGCCGTGATCGGCCCCTTCGAGGCTCTGCACTTTGGCGACCCGCGCATGGAGCGTAACGTCGCGACTATCAAAAAGGTGCTGGACCGCGACATCCCCTGCGTGTTGTTCGGCGAGACCGGGGTAGGCAAGGACATCTTCGGCCGCGCCATCCACCAGGCGAGTTCCCGCCGGGACAAGCCATTCGTGGCGCTCAACTGCGCCTCGCTGCCCGAGTCGCTGATCGAGAGCGAGCTGTTCGGCTACAAGGCCGGGGCCTTCACCGGGGCCAACCGGGAAGGCAGCCGTGGCAAGATCCTCCAGGCCGACGGCGGCACTCTGTTCCTGGACGAGATCGGTGACATGCCGGTGCAGCTCCAGGCGCGCCTGCTGCGCGTGCTGGAGGACCGCATGGTGGTCCCCTTGGGCGGCGATAAATCCATCCCAGTTTCCATCCAGCTCATCAGCGCCACTCACCGCGATATCCGTGCCATGATTGCCCAGGGCCAGTTCCGCGAGGACCTCTATTACCGCATCCACGGCATCTCGCTCACCATCCCCCCGCTGCGCGAGCGCGGTGACCGGCGCCAACTAATCCTCAAAGTCGCCCAAGACCAGGCCGGCCCCGACGTCACGCTCGAGTGGGAACTCGCGGCCATGGATCTATTGTTCAATTACCCCTGGCCAGGCAACCTGCGCCAACTGCGCAACGTTTTGCGCACCGTCACCGCCCTGTGCGAGGACAACCGCATCACCACCGGTGACCTGCCGGATGAAATCGGTCGCCCACCCCTGACCGACGAGGCCGCGGACGCCCCCGAGGAGGCCTTCAATGCCCTGGGGGTGGCCGAACGCGACGCCCTGCTGCGGATGCTCGATAGCCTGCACTGGAACGTCAGCCTAGTGGCCAAAAACCTGGGGCTAAGCCGCAATACCCTATATCGTCGGATGAAGCGCTACGGGATCAATCCGGCGCGCTAACGCATGGACGCAGGCCCCAGATCAAGCAAGGCATGGACGAGCGTGCCGGATGGCACAGCCGCGGCGTGACAGTTTGTCGCACCGCTGTGGCAAGGACTTGCCTAGCAGCCTGTCGGACTTAGCGACCGGCGCCACTGCCTGAGGCCCTTGGACGGGCTTTTATGGCAAAAAAGGACGGTTTTCTGCTAGAA
>JADNEJ010000473.1 GCA_016292295.1 Candidatus Thiodictyon intracellulare | reverse complement strand
GCGCTCCTTGCTGACGGAGAACTTTGAAATAACCGGTCGGTGAGGAAACCGAAAAAGCTGAGTATATCTGGAGGCTCGCCACACCAAGGCGGCCAAGCGGCGCACGGTCCTGCTGACCACGGTGGCGCTCGACGCAATCATGACCCAGGGTCGGTATCGGACGGCGCAGCGCTCCGGTTCGCCCTGGGTCTTCTGCGACGAGCGGGGCAGTTCCATCGCGAGGGCAGTTCCATCGCGAGTGTCCAGCGCTGCTTCGGGATCGCCTGCTGACGAGCGGAGATCCGGGATTTCCGCTTCCATGACCCGAAGAACACCTGCGCAGCCTGGTTGGTCCAAGCGGGGGTGTCAGTAGCTCAGGTGCGGGACGTGCTCGGTCATAGCACGATTACGATGACCGAACGCTATGCGCACCTGGCGTCGGAAAACGCACTAAGTGCACTCTCCGCCATCGAGCGCGGCGAATCACGATCTCGTCACGTAGGAGATGGAACTATCGCCGGAAAAATAGCCTAACTCCTTAAAAAATTGGCGCGCCCGGAGAGATTCGAACTCCCGACCACCTGGTTCGTAGCCAGGTACTCTATCCAGCTGAGCTACGGGCGCTTGCATGAGGGACCCCGTCGACATTGAGCAACTATCGAGCCGCGCATGCCTGCCGACCGAATTGACTGGTGGTGGGGTCCACGTGTCGGCCTCCGGAGCGAGTTTGCTTTGCCTCGGCTCGACCGTCACCGAGCTGCATATTATCGTGGTCGATTCGACGTTTGTCAATCAACTCTGTTGGCCAAGGTCGCGGCCAAGGGTCCCGCGATCGGCTCGATGAGGCTGAGGTCGTCCGTGCGGGCGTTGTTGACCCGCCGACTCACGGGCGTGAGCGTCCAGTCGGCGGATGGAGCTTGCTGGAGGAGGGCGAAGAGCGCCACGGCGTCGCGATTGGCTGGGTCGAGCCACTGGGCCTGGCGGTCGGGATCGAGGACCACCGGCATCCGATCGTGGATGGGGGCAATCGCGGCGTTGGCAGCGGTGACGATGATGGTGCAGGATGTGATGGGTGGGGTCTGTGGGCGATGCCGATCCAGTGCCCCTAGAGTCCAGCCATGGTGAAGATGGGTCCGCCGTCGCGGCGGATCAGATAGGGCTTTTTGCCCCCGGCTGGGCCCGCTATTCGTAGAAGCTCTCGGTGGGGATGAGGCAGCGGCGCTCACGCAAGGCGGCGTGGTAGGTTGGATTTTCGGCGACGGTCTCGGCGCGGGCGTTGATCATGGTGTAGCGGTTGTCCGGTCCCTGGGACCAAGCGGGGACCAGCCCCCAGCGCAGGCGCCCGAGGTGCCGCCGCCCGTCCGTACCGAGGCGTACGGCGAACACGCTCTGGCTGGGGGCGAGGTTGTAGCGGGGCCGGACCGGGCCCGCCGACTGGAGGTTCAGTTCCAGCTTGAAGTAGTCGGCGTATTCCTGCGGGTCTGAACATTGGATGAAACGTCCGCACATCGGGCAACATTCCTGCGGTCTGGTCCGGTGTCCGGCGTGGACCTCGGGTTGGGGCTTCCGCTAACATGCGGACTCTAAGGCCCGGGCTTACTCCGGGCTATTGTAAAGAACATGATGGAATCGGCGTCTTTGCCCGCGTTTCGTCCGCCTGCGGTGCACACCGTGGTCGTACTCGGAGCCAGTCCGAAGCCGACGCGCTACTCGTACCAGGCCGTCAGGCTACTGAAAGATCGGGGTTACCGTGTAATTCCGGTGCACCGTCAGGCGGCGCACATCGAACAGATCCCGGTGCTCCATGCATTGCCTGACATCCGTGAGCGGGTCGATACCCTGACGCTGTATATCGGTCCCGAGCGCGTGCGCAACTTGGTGGTGGCCATCGTGACCCTGGGCCCCAGTCGGGTGATCCTGAACCCGGGCGCCGAGTCGCGCGAACTGGAGCTGGCCCTACACGACGCCCGGATCCCTTACGAACATGCCTGTACCCTGGTGTTGCTGCGTACGTGGCAATTCTAAAGCCGATAGTCAGGCGTGGCTCCAATCGGCCGCGGGGCGGCCGACCGCGATCCGGCCCTTGGGTTGAATGATCTCCATGAGGTGATGCCATGTCCTGTTCCCGGCCCCGTTCCCTGGATGCAGCCTTGCTTAGTGGCCCAACCCTGGCGGCGCTCCTGCTCACCGCTGGTTGTGCGGACATGGCGACGGACATCGGCCTCTGGTCCAAGGCTCGACCCGCGCCTCTACCCAATGAGGGTCGGATCCCGCCGGTTACCCGCACCAAGCGGCTCGTCGCAGTGGTGAGCATCCGTATGCGTAAGGCCTATGAAAATGCCTGTAAGTACGGCATCACCCTGACCAACAATCTGCCCTTCAAGGTTACCGACCTGTCCTTCCAGTTCACGGCGTTCATCAGCGGTGGCGTGCCCTTCGACAGTCAGACCAAGAGTTTCTCCGAACTGCGTCCGAGCGAAGATCAATACCGCGATGATGATCTTCCAGGGCGTGCGCTGCGATCAGATCCAGCGGCTCGAGGTGACGGACCCCGGACGCTGCACCCTGGACACCCTCAACCGGTTCAATTTCGCCTCGGGGGCCTGCGCCAAGTACAGCGATCTCGCGTCAAGCAGCCTGATCAAAGTCGCCAAGAAGTGAGGATTAGGCGACCCCACCGCGCACGCTGCCCCAACCATGCCCGACCAGACCACTATCGACGAGTTGCTGACCATCAATGGCGCGCTTGCGCGATCCAACGGGCGGCTGCGCTTGAGATCTGGCCAAGACCTTCAAGACCATCCTGCCCTATACCCTGGAAGAGGCCTACGAGGTCGCGGAGGCGATCGAGTCCGGTTTTCTGGAGGAACTGCGCGATGAACTGGGGGACCTGCTGTTGCAGGTCGTCTTCCACGCCCGCATGGCCGAGGAGCAGGGCGCCTTCGCCTTCGCGAGGGTGGTCCGCGCCATCTGTGACAAGCTGGTCAGGTGCCACCCTCACGTCTTCGGCGATGCCGACTTGCCCGGCGCGGCGGCGCTGCGCGTCCACTGGGAGCGGGAGGAAGCGGCCGAACGGGCGCCGGGGCCGCGGGGTCCCGGGGCACGACCCTGGCCGGCGTTGCCGCGGAGCTGCCGGCCCTGGTGCGGGCACAGAAGCTGCAACGGCGGGCGGCCGCGGTCGGCTTCGACTGGGACGCCATCGCGAGGGTCTTCAACAAGGTCCGCGAGGAACTCGACGAGTGCCACGAGACCCTAGCAGCCTGTCGGACTTCGGGGCACCGTTGGGGCAGCGAGTCCGGTACACTGTCAGGATCAACCCCGATGGCCGCCCGATGGCTGGAGTGCTACTGCCGATGCGCCGCTT
>JADNEJ010000306.1 GCA_016292295.1 Candidatus Thiodictyon intracellulare | reverse complement strand
AACGTGCGCGGTGCTTCACCATGCACCGCCGCTCGCCAACCAGCAACGGGTGGGTAGCGAACGCCCGGCATCTGGGCTAAAGTTTCTCGCGGTACGACCTTCGGACATTTTTTACTACCTTGGGTTAGTTTTCACTTCCAAGGGTATGAAAGTTCGGAGGTCCTACCCACCCCTTCGACGCTTATGACCGACTTAAATACTTGGTATTTGGTGGATTTTATGATCAAGGCCGTCGTGATGCCTGCGACCCGGGCAGCGATGATAACAGCGCCCCGCAACAGTCCCCGCAGGGTTCCCGGTACGGACCGCCGTCCGCCTGGCCACCCACAACACAAACCGGTGACCCCGCTGCCGGACCCGGCAAGGATTCCAGTCGAATGAGCAGAGCGCAGCGAAACCCATCGGTCACGCTGGACAACGCAAGGTCCAACCCCATTTCCAGGAGACGCAAACAACGATCAGTCACTCGACGCCCCCAGGGCCCCGCGCCGCGTTGGATCACGATTGATCGAGCCGCATCATCCACCGAGACGCTGCCCATGTTTGACCTGAATATTTTCGCCTCAGGACTTGCCATCGCCCTCGGTTTGGCCCTGGGAGTATGGCTGCTGAGCATCCCACTGAAGAACGTCGGCATCGCGGATTCACTGTGGCCGGTCTTCTTCATCCTGCTTAGCCTCACCTATCTGCTCAGCGCGCCCGAGCCCAATGCCAGCGCCTGGTTCGTGTTCTTTCTGGTCTGCCTCTGGGGCGCCCGGCTCGGCACCTACATCACCCGCCGCAACTGGGGAGAAGCAGAGGACCGCCGCTACCGGGCCATGCGTACGGCCAACGACCCGGGCTTCTGGTGGAAGAGCCTCTATATTGTCTTCGGGCTGCAGGCAATCCTGGCCTGGGTGATCTCACTGCCGCTCCTGGCGGCGCTGCTGGGTCAGGCGCCCCTAAGTTGGCTGGACGCCGTGGCCGTGCCCCTGGGGCTGCTGGGTCTGGGTGTCGAGGCGGTCGGCGATCACCAACTCGCCCGCTTTAAGGCGCAGCCGCAAAACGCCGGCCGCGTGATGGATCGCGGGTTGTGGCGCTACACCCGCCACCCCAACTACTTCGGCGAGGCCTGCCTCTGGTGGGCGTTCTTTCTCTTCGCGCTGGCCGCCGGCGGCTGGTGGAGCATCGTCTCACCCGTCCTCATGACCTGGCTCCTGCTGCGCGTCTCCGGTGTCAGCCTGCTGGAACAGGACATCGGCGAGCGTCGGCCCGGTTACCGTGAGTACATCGAATGCACCAACGCCTTCATTCCGGGGCCGCCAAGACCACTGGCCCCTCATTAGAAACCGGAGACACCCATGACTGAACACCTGCTCACCGGTTCCCGCACTCTGCGGCCACGGCGCATAACTGCGGCACTGTTGGGACTCTTACTTCCCTTGACTCGTGACGCCCTCGCCGCGACGGACGCGCTGCGCTTTCGCGTTTTTCTGGACCAGGACCCGATCGTCGAGCACAGCTTCCAGGTTGGACCCGCTCAGGACCGACCCGGTCAGAATGGCAAGCAGGTCATCAGCCACGCCAGCTTCGACGTGAACCTGCTCTTCTTCACCGCCTACCGCTATCGCCACGAGAGTCGCGAAGAATGGCCTGGCGGCTGCCTGGAGCGTATCCGCGCCAGCACGGACGATAACGGCATTGCCTATACGGTAGCGGGGGACAAACAGGCTGACACACTGACCATTCGGACCAATGGCGAGACGCGGCGTCTCCCCCAATGCGTGTCCATTTTTTCCTATTGGGACCGTCACTTCCTGAAGCGGCCCCATCTGCTCAACCCGCAGACCGGCGAACTGGTCGACGTGAAGGTCACAGCGGCGGGAACCGAGCGCCGCATCGTCCAGGGCCGTGCGATCGAGGCCGAGCGCTACCGGCTGCGGACAGACAAGCTCGACATCAGCCTGTGGTATACCCCGGACGGCCGCTGGATCGGGCTGGAGAGCGGCACGGGCGAGGGCCGCACCTTACGCTACGAACGGATCTGAACCATGAAACTAACCAGCATCCGTGGATTCATCATCTCACTACTGCTCATGACCGCCGCCGCCCTGGCGCAGGAGAAGCCGATGCAAACCGTGCCCCAGGTTGATCTGGCTCGCTTCATGGGCCCTTGGTATGTGATCGCCAACATCCCGACCTTCGTCGAGAAGGGCGCCCACAATGCCGTGGAGTCCTATGCCCTGAACCCGGACGGCACCATCGCTACCACCTTCCGTTTCCGTAAGGACGCCTTCGACGGTTCTCAGAAGGAATACCACCCCAAGGGTTTCGTCGTCCCCGGCACCGGCAATGCCCGCTGGGAGATGCAGTTCATCTGGCCCTTCAAGGGCGACTACCGGATCATCTGGCTGGAACCGGACTACGGCATCACCGTCATCGGCCGCGAGAAGCGCGACTATGTCTGGATCATGGCCCGGGAATTCCAGATCACCGAGGCCAAGTTCACCGAAATCCAGGCCTTCCTCAATGGCGTCGGCTACGATACCGCCCAGCTCCAGCGGGTACCGCAACGCTGGTAGGGATACCGGGGGCCGCGGTCACGGCCCCGCCCCCGCGATCTTTTTCATTCCGGCACTCGCAATCCCGCCCCGGATCGAAGAGCATCAGGAACCCGCCTATGTCCTGGCAACGGTGGAAGATGTCCGCGCCGTCGGCATCAACCAGTACACCCGGGCCAATTATTATACCGACAAAACCATGGAGTTTACGGGTGCCAAGACCCTCGGGGAATTGGTGGCGCACCAGTTGCGGCACTGACGAAGTGGCGTTTATCCCAGCCTTGTAGTTCGGGTCAGGCGCGCGCGCCGGACCTCGTTGTCGGTCGCGGAGCCAGACGCGCCGTAACCCGACATCCGGCTGGAACACCGGGCAGCAAGAGCCGCTCCCGGCGAGGATCGCGCAAGCGTCCAAGGAGACCTTGGCGGGGTTCAAGGCGACCGCGGGAGCTGCGGTGAGGGCGGCGGCGGAAGCGGCCAAGGCGGACCTTGCGGCGGAGGTCGCGACCGCCGCTCATCAGGTTGCGGATCAGGTGGCCGGCATGCGAGAACTGCGTTGGGGGTTGGGCCTGTCCCTGGCTATCGCCGTGATGCTGGTGGGCGCGCTGGGGTTCGGGATCTCCATGGAGAGCGTCGGCCGTGCGTCGGACTTGGCAGAGGGGTACGCGGCGGCCAGGGACGAGACGGCGACGGCCTGGGCGAACACTCCGCAGGGGAAGGCGGCCTTACCAGCTTGCGCAGGCCGGTAGCATCAACCTAGCAGCCTGTCGGACTTAGCGACCGGCGCCACCGCCTGAGGCCCTTGGA
>JADNEJ010000404.1 GCA_016292295.1 Candidatus Thiodictyon intracellulare | reverse complement strand
TGCTCAGCGCACGCGTCGGCACCGCCGTGGCGTCACGCGCGGGGCCGTCGCCCGATTGCAAAAATGGCCAAAGTCGAAATCGTGTCCTCCGCTCGCAGTTGCTCAGCATCCGGCGCTTCGCCAAACTCAACGCCCATCGACGTTACCCCACAGGTTCCAACCGCGCATAGGCCAACACGAGCCACTTGGCTCCGACCCCCTGGAAATTGATCTGGATCTGCGCCTGTGGTCCGCGCCCCTTGCTATTGAGCACCACACCCTCTCCGAACTTGGGGTGCGTGACCCGCTGACCAAAATGGAAGCCGCCGGTATCGCCACCTCCCGTGACCCCGGCCGTGGCGGGCGCCGGCGCACGGGCCGCCGCCGTGCGGGAGGCCCCGCGCCCGCGCACCTCCTCCATCAATTCCGGCGGGACCTCACGCAGGAAGCGCGACGGTTGCGGGTAGGACTCCTTGCCGTAGAGTCGCCGCGACTCGGCGTGCGTCACATAGAGCCGGTGCATGGCACGGGTCATGCCGACATAGCAGAGTCGGCGCTCTTCCTCCAGCCGCGCCGGGTCCTGCGCGGACATGCTGTGGGGGAAGATGCCTTCCTCCAGGCCGACCAGGAAGACATTGGGGAACTCCAGGCCCTTGGCGCTGTGCAGGGTCATGAGCTGGACGGCGTCGCTGAATGGATCGGCCTGGGCCTCGCCTGCCTCCAGGGCGGCATGTGACAGGAAGGCACCGAGCGGATCGGCCTCGTCGTTCTCGACCTCTTGGCGGAAGCGCCCGGCGGTCTCCACGAACTGTCCCAGGTTCTCCACCCGATCCTCGCCCTTGCCGTCCTTCGCCTTCATATAGAAGTCCGCGAGTGCCGCGGCCTCGATCACATGGGTGGCTGTTTCGGCCAGGTCCAGTTCCCGGGTCGCCGCTTGAGCGTTGCGGACCAGGTCGACGAAGTGGACCAGGGTCGCGGTGCCCCGAGGGCCTAGGGAGCCCGCGGCGATCAGGTCCTGCGCCGCTTGCCAGAGTGAGACCGCCGACCCGCGCGCCCGCTCGCGCAGCAGGTTCATGGTCCGCGCCCCGATGCCGCGGGTGGGGGTGTTGATGACGCGCTCGAAGGCGCCGTCGTCGCCCGGGTTGTTCAGCAGGCGCAGATAGGCGAGCGCGTCGCGTACCTCCGCGCGCTCGAAGAAGCGCAGTCCGCCGTAGACCCGGAAGGGGACCTGGGCGTTCATCAGGGCCTCCTCGAACAGCCGCGACTGGGCGGTGGTGCGGTAGAGGATGGTGCACTCGGCGCGCCGGTAGCCCTCGTCGGTGCTGTACTTGCGGATGCGCTCCACTACGAAGCGCGCCTCGTCTACCTCGTTGAAGGCGGCATAGCGTCGGATCGGTTCGCCCTCGCCGTCGGCGGTCCAGAGGTTCTTGCCCAGCCGGCCTAGGTTGCAGGCGATCAGTGCATTAGCGGCCTTGAGGATGGTGCCGGTGGAGCGGTAGTTTTGCTCCAGACGGACCACTTGGCTGCCGGGGAAGTGCCGCCGCAGGGACTGGATGTTCTCCACCCGCGCCCCGCGCCAGCCATAGATGGACTGGTCATCGTCGCCCACCGCGAACAGGTTGTCGTTGGGGCCGACCAAGAGCCGCAGCCAGGCGTACTGGATGGCGTTGGTGTCCTGGAACTCGTCCACCAGGACGTGGCGGAAGCGCTCCCGGTAGTGGTTGAGTATGTCTGCGCGGGTGCGCAGCAGTTCGTGGGCGCACAGCAGCAGATCCGCGAAGTCCAGGAGCCCGCCGCGCGTGCGCGCCGCCTCATACTCCCGGTAGACGGCGACCATCTGCGTCAGATAGCGGTCACCGGCCGCGTCCACATGGTCCGGGCGCAGCCCCTCGTCCTTCTGCTTGTTGATGAAACTCTGGACCTGACGGGGCGGCCAGTGCGACTCGTCCAGTTCCAGGGCCTTCAAGATGCGCTTGATCAGCCGGAATTGGTCGTCGCCGTCCAGGATCTGGAAGTGCTGGGGCAGCCCCGCGTCCTGCCAGTGGGTGCGCAGGAAACGGTGGGTGAGCCCGTGGAAGGTGCCCACCCACATGCCGCCCACCGAGTGGCCCAGCATCTCCTCAATGCGGGTGCGCATCTCGCGCGCCGCCTTGTTGGTGAAGGTCACCGCCAGCAGCGACCAGGGCGGTAAATTTTCCACCTGGATCAGCCAGGCGATGCGGTGCACCAGCACGCGCGTCTTGCCGCTGCCAGCACCGGCCAGCACCAGGCGGGTACCCGCCGCGGCGGTAACCGCCTCGCGCTGGGCATTGTTTAAGGGATCGAGAATGTGTGAAACGTCCATCGCGCCATTCTACGGCACCCGCCCGCGCGGTTCCCACGCGCGGGCGCGCCAATTTATTGCAGGATTGCGATCTGGGGTGATTTGATCTGCTGCGGCGCTGGGTTCTGACAGGACCTTTCTGGAGGAGTGAGTATAAATGGAGTACAATTTCCCCGGCTTCAGTTTTCTGTTCCGGAGTTTCCCATGAGTATCACTACGACCAAGGATAGCCGTCTCAACATCCGCTGCGACGATCGTGCGCGGCGGTTGCTCAACAAGGCGGCCGCCTATGCGCAGGCCAGTGTGTCCGATTTCGTGCTGTCTCACGCCTTGGCCTCTGCCGCGGAAGTCGTGCAGGTAAATGAGTCGATTACAATTAAAGACATTGATTTTAAAGCATTTATTGTCGTTTTTGACGGGCCTGTCGGGCCCAGCGTCGCGCTAGCCCGTGCCTTCGACCGTCACGCCGAACAAGTCCGGCAATGACCGGGTACCGCATCCGCCCGCTGGCTGCGGCAGTCGATGCGGCGGCCTTTCATTGCGGACAACCGGTTCTTGATGACTACATTCGCCGCTTCGCCTCGTAGGACATGCGTTGTGGTGTGGCGCGCGTTTTTGTCGCCGCGCCAGATGCTGACCCGCAACGCCTGGCGGGATTCTTTGCACTGAGCGCCGGCAGCGTGAACTGTGCCGACCTCCCCCCGGACCTGGCGCGACGGCTGCCGTATTATCCAGTGCCGGTGGCCCTGCTAGGTCGACTGGCCATCGACACGGCCTTTCAAGGACAGGGTCTTGGCTCGATCCTGCTGGCCGACGCCTGCCGCAAGGTGGCTGGCGCCAGCGCGGTCCTGGCGGTCGTCGGCATTAACCGGGACCACCGCCAGTCCGGCTTCGTGAAGGCACTGGTTGATGGTCGCGGTCGACAACGTCAGCCCCAGTCACTCGGATAGAAACTCACGGACCCGCGCCCGCGACAGCCGCATGCGCTAGCTCCAGGCACAGATGAAGGCCACCAGCAGCGGTCCGGCCAGATGCCACTCGCTC
>JADNEJ010000349.1 GCA_016292295.1 Candidatus Thiodictyon intracellulare | reverse complement strand
CGTCCCGTGTTGGACTTCACCTGATGGTCCTCGCCACGCTTGATCCAACCATACCTGAGCACCGGGTTATGCTGTGGGTAGACCGCGTCCATGATTTTCCCCTTTGCTATCTGGGCCGAGTCTGGGCCGAGAGAAATGACGTCAACTCGCTCGCGGATCAGAATCAGGTGGTAATTTCCCGCCCCGCCTGGGAGCGCGTGCTCGCGCGACTGTCTGAGCGGCAGCGCGCGGCATGTCTGGCCGCCGCCCCGAGGCCGCGTAGCGGACCAGACGGATTAGCTTCATGGTCCTCCAGAGCCCGCCGTGCGGACCCAGGCCCCCCGATTACCGGCTGCGGCTGGCACGATGATCGGGGTCGCCTAAAATGGCCAAAGTCGAGGTTACGTCGCCGCGACCAACTATCCTTGAGTCCGCCTGCTCAATCCCCCATGATGCATTGTCCCCAACCAAGTCCAGGTCCGCACCCCCCATGAAATACGCCGATCTCCGCGACTTCATCAACCAACTGGAACAACGCGGTGAACTGAAGCGCGTCTGCACCGAGGTCGACCCCTATTTGGAAGTGACGGAGATCTGTGACCGTACGCTGCGCGCGGGCGGCCCGGCGCTCCTGTTCGAGCGGCCCAAAGGGTCTCGTGTCCCCTTGCTCGGAAACCTGTTCGGCACCCCTGAACGGGTGGCCCTGGGGATGGGAGAGGAGTCGGTGGCGGCCCTGCGGGAGGTCGGCCGGCTGCTCGCCTTCCTCAAGGAGCCGGATCCGCCCAAGAGGCTGCGCGAGGCCTGGGGGGCGCTTCCAATCTTCAAGAAGGTCATGGACATGGCCCCCAAGGTAAGGCGTAACGCCGCCTGCCAGGAGCAGATCTTCGCCGGTGGGCAGGTGGACCTAGGGCGCTACCCGATCCAGCATTGCTGGCCGGGCGACGCCGCGCGGCTCATCACCTGGGGCCTCGTGATCACTCGCGGACTGGAAAAGCCGCGCCAGAACATCGGCATCTACCGGATGCAGGTCTTGGGCCCCAATCGGGTCATCATGCGCTGGCTAGCCCACCGGGGGGGCGCACTGGACTTGCGGGACTTTCAGCGGGCCCACCCGGGCCAGCCCTTCCCGGTCGCGGTAGCCCTGGGGGCGGACCCAGCGACCATCCTGGCGGCCGTCACGCCGGTGCCGGACAGCCTGTCCGAATACGCCTTCGCCGGCCTGCTGCGGGGCGGACGTACCGAGGTGGCCGCCTGCCTGGGGTCGGACCTGCAGGTGCCGGCCAGGGCCGAGATCGTGCTGGAGGGTCACATCTACCCAGACGACCTGGCGGCCGAGGGCCCCTTCGGCGACCACACCGGTTATTACAACGAGGTCGACCGCTTCCCGGTGTTCACCATCGAGCGGATCACCCAACGCGCCGACCCCATCTATCACAGCACCTATACCGGCCGACCGCCGGACGAGCCGGCGATCCTGGGGGTGGCGCTCAACGAGGTCTTCGTGCCGATCCTGTGCAAGCAGTTTCCGGAGATCCAGGATTTCTACCTGCCTCCGGAGGGCTGCTCCTATCGGATAGCGATTGTCAGCATGAAGAAGCAGTACCCGGGGCACGCCAAGCGGGTGATGATGGGAGTCTGGTCCTTCCTGCGCCAGTTCATGTACACCAAGTTCGTCATCGTGGTGGACGAGGACGTGAACCCGCGGGACTGGAAGGACGTGATCTGGGCCATGACCACGCGCATGGACCCGGCACGCGACACGGTGCTGATCGAGAACACCCCGATCGATTATTTGGACTTCGCCTCCCCGGTGTCGGGGCTCGGCTCCAAGATCGGGTTCGACGCGACCAACAAGTGGCCGGGAGAGACGACGCGCGAGTGGGGTCAGACGATCCGCATGGACGATGCGGTGCGCGAGCGAGTGGATCGGATCTGGTCCGATTTGGGGATCGAGGGCCCGCGGGGCACTTGACGCGCAAGCCGCCGCCGTACCGGAGGTCGAGGCTTCAGTCGTGCCAGGGCGGCTACGATGCAAGGTCGACCGGCTATACGGCCATGGCAGCAAGACCCGCCGCCCCGGACGATGAAAGGCATGCGTGGGAGCGGCTTAGCCGCGACGAGTCCAAGGCCGCTTGCGCGGTCGCGTCGCGGCTAAAGCCGCTCCCACCGGGTCTCGGCCTGGCTTCTACAGTAAAGCCTCGACCTACTGTCTCCTTGCAGGACGCGCCGCACAGGGGTGCGGCGCGCCCGGTGGATCAGTAGCGCCCGCCGCCTTCCCGGCCGTCGCGGTCACGATCACGGCCGCCACCGCCGCCACCACCACGCGGACGGCTTTGCTGGTCGCGCGGGCGCGCTTCGTTGACGGTCAGTTTGCGTCCCTTGAATACGGACTCGTTGAGTTCCTTGATGGCGGTTTCCGCCTCGGTGCCGTTGGGCATGTCCACGAACCCGAAGCCCTTGGACTGTGAGGAAAACTTGTCCTTGATGACCTCGGCGCTGGCGAGTTCCCCGTACTCACCGAACACGTCTCGCAAATCTTCATCGGTAACGGTATAGGTTAGATTGCCTACGTAGATCCTCATCGCTTTCTCTCACGCTTCTTGTGTATTGATCGGAAGGAACCCGAGGAGCGACCAACACACAAGTCCGCTCACCGGAAACTGAGAGTCTACGCAGGCACTGCTGCCGGGCCGGCACCGCCCTGCCCCGGACACCCGGCCATTGCGATCGAAACAAGGTGAAAAGTAGTGGATCAAGGTCAAGGCGTCAACCATGATTCGACGAAAAAGGCTTGACCTTAACCACCTCAGTCGATATTGCCCTTGCGATGCTGGTCGTAGAGGTAGCCGTGTCCAGGGCGCCCACACCGAGCCCGATCAGGGCGCCGGCACCGGCATTGGCGCTCAGGGAGCCGATCAGGGCACCGCCCGCAGCGCCCATGAGCGCGTCGCTCCCGGCGCGGCTGCTGGTGGTGGTCCCGTAGCCACCGATGGCCACCGTGGCGATCAGGAGGGTGGGGACTGCGAGGGTCTTAAGGGAAAGATTCTTCATACACGAGGCTCCTGGAATTTGGCGGGCACGGCCGCGGGCCGCATCCCGGAAACGTTAGAGACCGAAAGGGGACGACGAGGCCGGACCGCGCAATCGGTCAAGACCGGGAGTGCATTGAGGGCGCGCTTAACCCTTGCAGGGATACTTAGTCGCCAGAGCGCGGATCAGGCCCAGCACCGGCGGCGCGCCCATCGCCTTCGCGTCTCCGGCCTTGGCCGCGGCCAAGGCAGTAAAGGCTGCGACGTCGTCCTCATTGGTGGCGTTCGGCAGGAAACACGGCATCATGTAGCAAACGCACATGGCTATTTATTCAGTGACTTGGCTACGATTTCCCGATT
>JADNEJ010000187.1 GCA_016292295.1 Candidatus Thiodictyon intracellulare | reverse complement strand
GAGCGGCAGCGCGCGGCATGCCCGGCCGTCGCGCCGGGGCCGCGTAGCGGACCAGGCGGATTGGCTCCATGGTCTTCCAGGGTCCGCCGTGCGGGCCTTGATCATAATTCCGCCCACCTTGTTCAGTCTCGGCCTCGGTGCTCCCTTGAAAAACATGGTCTTGCGCACGCAAACCCACATGGGCCGGCCGGCCTTGGGCGGATTTGTGCTCAAGGCCTGCTGGCGGTAAAGGGCGACGACATCGGCGGCGGTGAAATTGTCCAGGCGGATGGACTCGGCCTTGACCTTGATGTTGAAGGCGCTGCCGCCGGTGATAATTTCGTGCGTGCGTGCAGACTATGGATGCGGTAGCCGCGCACGTCGTGTACCCTGCATAGGACCACGGTCTGGGGGAAAGCGGTGGGGCGCTTAGCATAGCCGGCGCGCAGTTGGCGCAGCACCGCGATTAGGGTATCGCCGATCAAAGCGTCGATCTCGTCGATCAGGAGCACCAGGGGCCGGTTGCTGTGCATGACCCAGCGGCTGAGGACCTCGCCAAAGCCGTCGTAGGCGCCGGCCTCGGCCAGGACGCCGGGCCAGATTTTGCCCGGATAGGGGTCGCCCGGGATGTGCCGCGCCCAACTCACCAGCCCGCTCAGGATCGCCCGCATGGCCCCGGCCGCGTCTTCACTCGCCGCCTGGATCGGCTCGACGTTGGTGTAGATACAGCGGTAACGCTCGCTAGCGTTCAGATGGTGCGCCAGGGCCAGCAGGGAGGAAGTCTTGCCGGTCTGGCGTGGGGCATGGAGGATGAAATAGCGCTTCTCTTCGATCAGGGACTCGATCACGTCCAGGTCGATCGGCGCGCGCGGGTCCAGACAGTAGTGGTCCGCGCAGTTGACCTGACCGGCATTGTTGAAGAATCGCATGGGCTGCTCCTGCCAAGGGTTCGTCGCTAAGGATAGACCGGCGCAGCGCTATGCGCGCGCGGCCTTTGCATTGCGTACGCCTTTGCGGTTCCAATGATGGGTCTGATGTTCGATGCGACCGGGGCCGGAGCCCCGCGGGGGGTGTGTGTTGCTCGAGGCCTTGACTCTGATCCTGATCTGTCAATTCGCCGGGGAGGTCACGGTGCTGGTCACCGGCCTGCCGGTGCCCGGCCCGGTGGCCGTCGCGCCGGGGCCGCGTAGCGGACCAGGCGGATTGGCTCCATGGTCTTCCAGGGTCCGCCGTGCGGGCCTTGATCATAATTCCGCCCACCTTGTTCAGTCTCGGCCTCGGTGCTCCCTTGAAAAACATGGTCTTGCGCACGCAAACCCACATGGGCCGGCCGGCCTTGGGCGGATTTGTGCTCAAGGCCTGCTGGCGGTAAAGGGCGACGACATCGGCGGCGGTGAAATTGTCCAGGCGGATGGACTCGGCCTTGACCTTGATGTTGAAGGCGCTGCCGCCGGTGATAATTTCGTGCGTGCGTGCAGACTATGGATGCGGTAGCCGCGCACGTCGTGTACCCTGCATAGGACCACGGTCTGGGGGAAAGCGGTGGGGCGCTTAGCATAGCCGGCGCGCAGTTGGCGCAGCACCGCGATTAGGGTATCGCCGATCAAAGCGTCGATCTCGTCGATCAGGAGCACCAGGGGCCGGTTGCTGTGCATGACCCAGCGGCTGAGGACCTCGCCAAAGCCGTCGTAGGCGCCGGCCTCGGCCAGGACGCCGGGCCAGATTTTGCCCGGATAGGGGTCGCCCGGGATGTGCCGCGCCCAACTCACCAGCCCGCTCAGGATCGCCCGCATGGCCCCGGCCGCGTCTTCACTCGCCGCCTGGATCGGCTCGACGTTGGTGTAGATACAGCGGTAACGCTCGCTAGCGTTCAGATGGTGCGCCAGGGCCAGCAGGGAGGAAGTCTTGCCGGTCTGGCGTGGGGCATGGAGGATGAAATAGCGCTTCTCTTCGATCAGGGACTCGATCACGTCCAGGTCGATCGGCGCGCGCGGGTCCAGACAGTAGTGGTCCGCGCAGTTGACCTGACCGGCATTGTTGAAGAATCGCATGGGCTGCTCCTGCCAAGGGTTCGTCGCTAAGGATAGACCGGCGCAGCGCTATGCGCGCGCGGCCTTTGCATTGCGTACGCCTTTGCGGTTCCAATGATGGGTCTGATGTTCGATGCGACCGGGGCCGGAGCCCCGCGGGGGGTGTGTGTTGCTCGAGGCCTTGACTCTGATCCTGATCTGTCAATTCGCCGGGGAGGTCACGGTGCTGGTCACCGGCCTGCCGGTGCCCGGCCCGGTGCTGGGGATGCTGTTGCTGCTCGCCTGGCTGTGGCGCAGCGGCGGGGTTTCCGAACGGGTCGAGCGGACGGCGGATACCCTGCTGGGGAATCTGTCGCTATTATTCGTCCCGGCCGGGGTGGGGGTCATGATCCATTGGGAGCGGGTGCGCGAACAGTGGGCGGCCATCGCCGCGGCCCTGGTCCTGGGCACCCTGATCACGCTGACGGTCACGGCCCTGACCATGGCGGGGATGCAGCGCCTGCTGGTCCGGCGCCGGGAGAGCGGGCATGACTGACCGTCCACTGACCGAGATTTGGGTCTATCTGGCGGCCTCGCCGCTCCTGTGGCTGACCGTGACCCTGGTCTGCTATCTGGCGGCGCTCAAGGTCTATCGCCTGGGCGGTGAAAGCCCGCTGTTGAATCCGGTGACGATCACCGTGGCTCTACTGATCGGGCTGCTGCAACTCACGGGGACCCGCTACCAGACCTATTTCGACGGCGCCCAGTTCGTGCACTTCTTGCTCGGCCCAGCCACCGTCGCACTCGCCATCCCGCTCTACCGGCAGCGCGAACGGCTGAGGACCCTGGCCCTGCCGATCCTGGTCGCCCTGCTGGCCGGGGTGGTGACGGCCGCGCTCTCCGCGGTCGGACTAGGGGTCTTGTGCGGGGCGGACCCGGTGACTCTGATCTCGCTCGCCCCCAAGTCGGCCACCGCACCGGTCGCTATGGGCATCAGCGAGAAGCTCGGGGGGCTGCCGTCCCTGACGGCCGTGCTGGTGGTCAGCACCGGGATCGTTGGGGCCGTGCTCGGCCCCGGGCTGTTGCGACTGCTTGGCTGCCGCGACGACGCCGTGAAGGGCTTCGCCATGGGCCTCAGCGCACACGGGATCGGCACCGCCCGGGCCTTTCAGGTAAGCCCGGTCATGGGGGCCTTCTCCGGACTCGCTATGGCCCTGTCGGCCTTCGCCACGGCGCTGTTGCTTCCGCCGCTGCTGCGCTGGATCGGGCTTGTCGGCGCGGGGTGAGCCACGTTTCTCGTTCCCACGCTCCGCTGTGGGAATGCCTGGCATTATGTAGCAAACGCACATGGCTATTTATTCAGTGACTTGGCTACGATTTT
>JADNEJ010000529.1 GCA_016292295.1 Candidatus Thiodictyon intracellulare | reverse complement strand
ATTTTGAAATAACCGGTCGGTGAGGAAACCGAAAATTTGGCATTAGCTGAGTATAGGCTGCTTCAAATATCTACGCCCAGGTCAAGGTCTCGATTGGCGAACGCCGATCCATCTCGGCCTCGGCGCTATGCTTGGCGATGACGAAGGCCTTGGTCCAGAGATCTGTGAGCGCCTGCTCATTCAGGATGGGCGTCTCTTCGCGGATGTCGCCGATCTCGTCGCGGGCATCTGCGATGCTGGCGACTCAGCTCAGTGAGCGGCGTTCCGGCTGGGTCTGCCACTTGATGATGTGAAGCATGAGACGGACCAGTTGACTCTTCAATGCGCGCTTTTCTGACTTAGACAATGTGTCGATCAACTCCTCAAGGCTGCTGGCCGCCACGGCGAGGTGGCCGTCGTCGAGTTCCTGCTTGATGGCGACCGCCGTCTGGTAGGGAGAGGCGGTCGCTAGTGTCTGCCAGTTCATGATGAATGAATGCTCCCGTTAGATTGAATCAGGGCCCGGAGCGGGCCGCCGGCGTTCATCATGCCGCCTCTCCGCTGATGGTCAGCAACACCTGCCGTGCATGGCCGCGGCTATGGTGCCCGTAGAGATAGAGCCCCTGCCAGGTTCCGAGCGCCAGGCGAGCGGCGTGGACCGGCAGCGTCAGATCAGTCTTGGTGAGGATGGCGCGGATATGGGCGGGCATGTCGTCCGGCCCTTCGTTGCTGTGCTCAAAGCTCTGGTCGCCGTCCGGGGCCAGGCGTTGTAGGAAGGACTCCAGGTCGCGACGCACCGTCGGATCCGCATCCTCGCACAGGATCAGCGAGGCGCTGGTGTGCTGGACGAAGCAATGGCAGAGTCCGGTACGCACACCACAGTCACGCACGCGTCGCTCGACTTCCTCGGTTATCTCGTAGGTCCCGCGCCCGTGGGTGCTGACGGACAGGCTGGCTTGGGCGATCATTGCAGCGGGCCTCCAAGAAGAAATGATGCTACCGTTCCCCGATTGTCCCGTCCCTCGCCGCCAAATGCCAGCGATGCCCGACCCGACCCCTGACCCACCTCTGCCGGCGGTCGCCCTGAATCAAATCCCGGTCGCTGATCTGCAACGGGTGGATCCCAGGGTCGAAGAGCGCCTGGCCCGCCTGGGCCTCCACAGCGTCCAGGACCTGCTCTTTCACCTCCCGGTTCGCTACCAGGACCGCGGCCTGGTGGTACCGATCGCCGATCTGTGCCCCGGGGCCGAGGTGCAGATCGAAGGGGAGGTGGGCAAGACCCAGATCAGCTATGGCCGGCGCCGTTCGCTCAAGGTCTGGCTCACCGACGGGGCTGGAGCCGAGACGGGCGAGCTGCCGATCGCTTGCGGGGTCCTGCTGCGCTTCTTCCATTTCTCGTCCCAACAGGTGGCCGCGCTGCGCCCCGGGGTGCGTCTGAGCTGCTACGGGGAGGTGCGCCAGGGGCCCAACAGCCTGGAACTGGTCCACCCTGAGTACCGCCTGCGCGGCGCGGATGAAGAACCGCAGCCCGAGCCGCGTCTGACGCCGATCTATCCCTCCACCGAGGGTCTGGCGCAGTCGTCCTGGCGGGGCCTGACCGATCAGGCCCTGAGACTCCTGGCGCAATGCCCCCCGGGCGAGTACCTGCCGGCCGCGGTCCTGGCGGGATTCGCGCTCCCGGACCTGGGTGCCGCCCTGAACTATGTCCACCGCCCGCCGTCGGCAGCGACCCTTGCGGACCTGACGGAGCGCCGCCACCCGGCCTTCCTGCGCTTGGCCTTTGAGGAACTGGTGGCCCATCAGGTGAGCCTGCGGCGGCTGCGCCTCGCCCATCTGCGCACACCGGCCCCGGTGCTCGCCGGTGACGGGGGGCTGCGGCGGCGCCTGCGCGAGGTCCTGCCCTTTGCGCTGACGCCCGATCAGGAGCAGGCGGTCGCCGAGATCGCCGCCGACCTGGCGCGAGCGCTGCCTATGCAGCGCCTGCTGCAAGGCGACGTGGGCTCGGGTAAGACCGTGGTGGCAGCCCTGGCCGCGCTCCAGGCGATCGAGTCCGGCCGCCAGGCGGCCCTGATGGTGCCGACCGAATTGCTCTCGGAGCAGCATTACAAGGGCCTGGCGACCTGGCTCCAGCCGCTGGGAGTGGCGCCCGTCTGGCTCACCGGCCGGCACAAGGGGCGTGAGCGCACCGCGATCCTCGCCGCCATCGCCACGGGCCGGGCGCCGCTCGTCATCGGCACCCATGCACTGATCCAGGAGGAGGTGCGCTTCGCCGATCTGGGGCTCGCCATCACCGACGAGCAGCACCGCTTCGGCGTCCACCAGCGGATGCGCCTGTGCGAGAAGGGCGCCCAGGAGGGCGGGGCGCCCCACCAACTCATCATGACGGCGACCCCCATTCCGCGCTCGCTCGCCATGACGCTATACGCCGACCTGGACCTGTCGGTGATCACCAAGGCGCCCCCCGGGCGCCCCCCAATCGTCACCGTGGCCCTGCCCGACGGCCGGCGTGAGGCGGTGATTTGGCGTGTACACAACGCCTGTGCGGCCGGGCACCAAGCCTATTGGGTCTGCACCCTGATCGAAGAATCCGAGGCGCTCCAGGCCCAGGCAGCGCAGGAGACCGCCCGGCAACTCGGCGACTGTCTACCCGGGGTGCGGGTGGGCTTGGTCCATGGCCGCCAACGCCCCCCCGAGCGCGAGGCGGTGATGGCCGCTTTCGCGGCAGCCGACCTGGATCTCTTGGTGGCGACCACGGTGATCGAGGTCGGTGTCGATGTCCCCAATGCCAGCCTGATGATCATCGAGAACCCGGAACGGCTCGGGCTGTCACAACTGCACCAGTTGCGCGGTCGGGTCGGGCGCGGTGCGCTCGAGAGCTACTGCGTGCTGCTCTATCATGCGCCACTTACCGCTCAGGCGCGGGATCGGCTAGCCCTAATTCGCTCCACGCTCGATGGCTTTCGCATTGCCGAAGAGGATCTCAAGATGCGCGGGGCCGGCGAGGTCCTGGGCACCCGCCAAACCGGCACCCTGGAATTTCGGGTCGCCGACCCGCTGCGCGACCAACACCTGACCGGTGCCGCCCAGCGGGCGGCCGACCTGATCCTCGCGTGCCACCCGGACCTGGTGGAACCCCTGATCCAACGCTGGCTCGGGCGGCGCGAGGCGTTCGGGGTGGTATGAGCCGCGGCGCCTTGGAGTCGGAGGCTTTATCGGGATCCACCGAGGGGAGTTTTTATCCTAAATCAGGTAATTGCTCTCACAAACATGAATCCGTTAACTAGCAGCCTGTCGGATTTCTGGGCCCCGTCTGAGCAGCGGGTCCGGTACACTGTCTGGATCAACCTCGATGGCCGCCCGATGGCCGGAGTGTTACTGCCGATGCGCCGCTTCCACCCGATG
>JADNEJ010000560.1 GCA_016292295.1 Candidatus Thiodictyon intracellulare | reverse complement strand
TCCTGCACCGACAGCGGCAGAAGCAAGTCAGTGTCGCGGTCCATCGGGTGGAAGCAGCGCATCGGCATCGGCAGTAGCACTCCGGCCATCGGGTGGCCATCGGGGTTGATCCCGACAGTGTACCGGACCCGCCGCCCCGACGGAGCCTCCCGAAGTCCGACAGGCTGCTCGGCAAAGGAGGCAGGAGGTCGAGGCTTAGCCGGTCGACATCATATCTCCGCAGCGCTGGTCCGGCTAACGGCCATGAAGGAATGCCGCAGCACCCCCGGAAGATGAAAATTGCGCTATCCTTCCGGAGGTCGGAACCCACGGCGCAGAGTTATAGGCACCAAACCGGGCGGTACTTGACTAAACGTCGCAAGCTCAGACTGTCGCTCCACCTTTCATGTCTAATATAGACGGCGAGGATGTTTCCCCCCCCCATGCCCGCGCATTTTCACGGTAAAGCTTCGACCTCCAGTTCGGAGCACCCTGAAAAGGGTGGTTATCACGCCAAGGCGCCAAGCTCGCAAAGGTTTTTCAGTGCGTTATCGGCGTTAGGGGATTCACCCGGCGGGTGATCTAGTTGCCGAAATTACCCTATTGTATTTCTTGGCGAGCTTGGCGCCTTGGCCTGAGCAACTGCCGGATTTAGGATCACCGACCCCATGCCCACCGGCATCGCCTGTTTCTTCTCTACCTCCGGCCATAGCGGTGTCGACCGGGCGGCGGGACACCTGATTCCGGCCCTGGCGCGCCGGGGTTACGCAGTGGATCTCCTCAAGGTCCGTCGGCACGGGCCTGACCTGCCGCAAGTCCCTCCGGGAGTGCGGGTTATTGATCTGGGCTCGCGCCATACCTATGCCTGCCTCCCGGCCCTGGCGTCCTATCTGCGCCGCGAGCGCCCGGCCGTGCTGCTTTCTGACAAAGACCGGGTCAACCGCACCGCGCTCTTCGCCCGGACCCTGGCCCGCCTGTTCGCAAAGGAAGGCCAGGTTCCGACCCACCTGGTCTTCAGCTCCGGTACCACCATCTCCATTGACCTTGCCACCCGCGGTGCCCTGGAGCGCTGGGTACAACGCAACTCCTTGGGTCGGCTATATCCCTTGGCCGATCAGGTGATCGTCACCGCGGCCGGGGTCGCCGACGACATGGCCACCTACACCGGGCTCGCCCGCGACTTGATCCGGGTGGTGCCCTCACCGGTGGTGCCGGAGGCGCTGTTCGGCGCGGCGCTGCCGCGCCCGGACCACCCCTGGCTCGGGGACCCGGTCGCGCCCCTGTTCCTGAGCGTCGGGGAACTGTGCCACCGCAAGGGCTTCGACACCCTCCTGCGCGCCTTCGCACGGGTGCGCGCCCAGCGCCCCTGTCGGCTCATGATCCTGGGCCGGGGCGGGGCGCGCGAGGCCCTGCTCGCCCTGGCCGCGGAACTGGGGGTAAAGGACGCTTTCGCCCTGCCGGGCTATTGCACTAACCCCTACGCCTACATGGCCCACGCGGACCTCTTCGCCTTCACGTCTCGCTGGGAGGGGCTCGGCTTCGTACTGATCGAGGCCTTGGCGGTCGGCACCCCGGTGGTCTCCACCGACTGCCCGAGCGGACCCCGGGAGGTCCTGGCCGACGGGCGTTACGGCCCCCTGGTCCCGGTGGATGATGACGCCGCCCTGGCGCAGGCCATGATCGCGACCCTGGATCACCCATTACCCTCTGAGCGTCTGCGCGAGGCCGCCCGCCCCTACGGGATCGAGGCCAGCACCGACGCCTACCTGAACGCCATGGGATTACCGCCATGCCCCGTGTAACCGCCATCATCCCGGCCCACAACGGTGCGGCCTTCATCGGGCATGCCATCCGCAGCGGCCTGGCACAGACCTATCCGGGCCTGGAGGTCCTGGTGGCAGACGACGGCAGCAACGACGACACCGACGCCATCGTCGCGGGCTTCGGCCCGCCGGTGCGCTTGATCCGAGTGCGGCACGGCAACACCCAGGCGACGCGCAATGCCGCCATCGCCGCCACCGACAGTGAATTCGTCGGCCTGCTGGACCAGGACGACGCCTGGTGGCCGGAGAAGATCGAGCGCCAACTTGTCCGTCTGGACGCGGACCCGAGCCTCGGCCTGTGCTACACCGACACCCGCGGCGTGGACCCGGCGGGGCGTGAACTCCCGGAGCGGCACAACCCCTTGCAGGTCCCGCTGGACCAAATCGAGGCCCTGGGCCTGCTGTTGCGGGTCAATATCATGGCCGCCTCGACCGTGCTGCTGCGGCGCCGCGTGCTGGAGCAGGTCGGCAACTTCGACCCCGCCTATCACCTGGCCGGGGACTGGGACCTGTGGCTGCGGGTCGTCGCAGAGGCCCCTATCGCCGCGGTCCCGGAGGTCCTGATCGACTACTGTTGGCACGACGGGAACCTGTCGCACGGGCGCATCGCACTACTCGCCGAGGGGATCGCGGTCCAGGAGGCGGCCCTGGCCCGGGTCGCCGCCCATCCGCGCTGGTCTACCGACGCACGCCTGCGGACCCACCTGCCCGCGGCGCGCCGTAAGCTCGCCGCTCGCTGTTCCGAGCTTGGTCTGCTGTATGCCCGTGCGGGCCGCCGTGCCGAGGCCCTCGCCTGGCATGCCCGATCACTGCGTTTGCGCCCCTGGACCCCGCGCGCCTGGTCGCGCTGGGTGCGCGCCCTGATACCGGCTCGGCGCCCGCACCCAGGGGCAGGGGATTCATCCGTCAATGAAAGCGATTAGACGCGATCCTCGGGAACCCCCGCTGCGCTTGTCCACCTTACGACGCTGCCTGGCCGGAATGTCACCACTAGACCCGCTCGACGACAACCTCGGAAGACCGATCCGACAGTTGCCGCGGTGAATCCAAAGGAAGTAACATCCACGCAAAAGAAACACTGGACGGCATAGAATTCCGATGGCCGAGCCGCCAAATAAGTACAAGTATGACAAGGGCGAGAACAGACCGAAGCACCTGGGCACAGACCCCGAGGCTCAGATCGGCCACAAGTACGGAAATGAAGTCGGTGAATGTCCCAGGAGCTTTTCTCTCGAAGCCACCCAGGAACTGCTCGATGATGCGATCGAAGAGTACAGGCCGCGACAGCTCGATGCCCCGTTTCGGCTCTGGAATCACTACGCCGGTGCCGTCTATCAGGCACGTACGTCTGACGGCGGTACGACTTGGCATGGCTGGCCGGTGCAGGGTAGCCACATCCCAGACAAGATCCGACGGCAACTGTCTTGAGACCGCCGCCTGCCAGATCAAGAATTCGGGTCGGCTTTCCGATGTTGACGAAGATGCGTTGCAACCCTACCCCGATGGTCGCTCGATGGCCAGAGTGCTACTGCCCGATGCGCCGCTTCCACTCGATGGACCGCGACACTGACTTGCTCCTGCCGCTGT
>JADNEJ010000305.1 GCA_016292295.1 Candidatus Thiodictyon intracellulare | reverse complement strand
CCTGCTCAAGGGCCTCAGGCAGTGGCGCCGGTCGCTAAGTCCGACAGGCTGCTAGACCAGGCCGCTCCATAAGGTCTTGCGCCGAGGCGCCAAGCACGCCAAGGTTATGATTTTCAATCAGGTCGGAACGTGGGGCCATCTGTGAACCGGCCGCGCGCGAGTATCCATCTGACCATCATAACTATTCCTTGGCGTGCTTGGCGCCTTGGCATGAGGCTCTCTTGAGATCCGGGCTGGACCTCACTCCAACCGGTAGCGGTCCTTCATGTCAAGATAGACCAGATTGGAGACGGCGCGGATGGCATTGCTGCGCCGAGTGATCCAAGTGTGGTAGTTGCCGGCGCTGTCGGGGCGCTCAATGATGCCGACGAAGACATAGGGGACGCGCCGCCCGCCCAGGCTGCGCGCCTCGATGATGCCCATGTCGCCACACAACTGCGAGGTGGAGCCGGTTTTGTCATAGACCCGCACCGAGTCCGGCATGGCATCGACACCCTGGCAGATGCGATCACGGTTGGGCAGGGCCATCAGGGCCTTCAGTTCCCCGCTGTAGGGGAGGCGATCCTGCCAGAGTGAGATCAGGAAGCGAGTGTAGTCGTTGGCGGAGGCGAGGTTGCGGAAGGTCCGGCCGTTGGCGGGGATCTTCTCGACCACGCGGGTCTGCTGAAAGACCGTGGGGGCGTTGCTCTTGAGGACGACCTCCACGTCGCGCGGGCCGCGCCCAGACGAATTGTTGCTCACTAGGTCCATGAGACGGTTGGTGGCGTCGTTATTGCTGTGCTGGATCGAGCGCTCCATGGTCGCGCGCACGTCCTCGGTATAGCGAACACGCCCCGGTGCGTTTTTGGCCTCGAAGAAGTAGGCCTGAGAAACAAATGGTTTTATCATGCTCGCCGCTTGCCGCGGCGCGTCCTCGTTGATCGCGACCAGTTTTTTGCCCGTGGTAAAGTCATAGATCGACCAGGCGGTACGCTCGCCCGCCCCGATCAGGCCGTCGGCCTTCATCCGGACCAGCAGTTCGGCCACCTGGCGCTGCAACCCGGAACTGGCGGCGTAGTCGGCCTGGGCGAAGCTCGGTGCCCCACACAGCAGCCCAGCCGAGGTGGCGACCAGTGCCGAGAGAAACTCTCGTCGATTGAGAAAGAACTGCTGCTTAAACAGGTTCGGATGATCGCGGTCAGGCGTTTGCTCATACATCCTCGATTCTCCCAGAAATAGTCAAGTATGCCGCCGCGGCGCTGACCGGGCGGTCCTGCCGATCCGGCCGCCGGGTCAGCGGTCAACGCGGGAATCCGCCGCCGCTGCACAGCGCCCGGGGCGCGGCGGCAATCGTCTGAAAGCATAGGCGGATGCCCCGTCGATAGCAAGGACAGGGGGCGCAAGAAATTCATTACAATTCAGATGTATTTAACACCTACTTCAAGCAGCGCCACAGGTCCCCATGAGCCGCAGAGCGCCACTTCAGCGACGCAACAGATAGCCGGCGGCCGCGGCCAGGATACCGATCAGGGCTGCCCCCAAAATGCCAAGGTAGACGAAGGTCAGGCTGGTGCGTACCTGGCACAGCGTCTGATCGGCAATCCGCTGGGCACGTAGGACAGCGCCTTCCGCGGCCTCGGTCGCCTCGCGTCTGGCCACCTCTTTTGCCTTGGCGGCGATGGCGGCATCGACCCTCGCCAGCCGCTCGTCGGCCCGGTCCCCGGTGGCCGTACCCCGGGCAGAGGATTCACGCAGGTATTGATCGACCAGACTCAGGATCTGGGCGCGCTCTACCTCGACCTCGACCCTCACGAGATCGGGCAAGACCTCTTGGACCAAATGGGCGGCGACGGAGCGCAGCTCGGCGCTGATACGCTCGGCGTGCGCCCGTACGCCGGCCTCGCGCTCAGCGGCGAGACGTGCCTCCAGCCCTTCCAGCACTTCGGCAAGCCGCGACTCGATCAGTTGCCGGGAGGCGGCCAGCAGGCGCTCGGAGAGGCCAATCTCCAGGTCACGCAGCAGCGGCTCGATCAGCCCGACCAGCCGCGACTCGATGCGTTCATCGACGAGTCCGCCCGCCGACTGCTTAATCAGCCGCGCCAGTTCCGGATTCGGGTCCTGGTCCGGGGCGGACTTGGGGACGACCGTGAGGACGGGCGGATGCGTCGGCGGCGGGTCGTTGCCGAGCAGGAACGGGTGCCGGTCGCTTCCGGTACGCAGCCGCTCGAGCAGGTCCGGGAGTTTCTCCTGGACCGCCGACTTGGGTAGAATCGCCACGGCGCCCCGCTGGTGGGCCGTCGCGGCAAAGTCGGCGTCCTCATGGGAGATGCACATGACGACCGGGATCGCCGCGGTACGGGGGTCCGTGCGGATGATCTCCAGTGCCTCGAAGCCGTTGAGCCCGGGCATCCTGTCATCCATCAGGATAGCGGCCGGCAGGTCGCCCTTCAGCAGTTCAAAGGCGGCTTCCGCGGACTGCGCGGTTTCGACCTCCACGCCGGCGCGCTGAAGCTGGAGGCGCAAGGCGTAGCGAGCGGACTTTGAGTCATCGACCAACAGAATCTTCATTGGGTGCCTGGATAGTCAAGTGAGGCCCGGCGGCGGCGAGACCGACCCGCAAGACGTACGGGAGTGTAAAGAAGGCCGGAGCAAAGCGCCATGTCAGAGGGCCCCGTCAGCTTTGAGATGCTCGACGGCGCGGAAGAGGTCGCCGCCCGGGCGGCGGATGTTATCCTGTCGGCTGCGGACTCTGCCATCTGCGGGCATGGGCACTTTCACCTGGTCCTGGTGGGTGGGCGCATGCCGCTCGCCGCCTATGCAAGACTCGTCGGTGCGGCGGCGGACTGGGATCGCTGGCACAACATCTTCTTCGGCGACGAGCGTTTTATTCGGCGACGAGCGTTGCCTGACGGCCGCTGATCCGGGGCGCAAAAGCCTGGCCGCAGCGCGGTCATTTTTCGACCGAGTCCCGATACCGGCAGCGAATGTGCATCTGATCACGGGCGAGCGCGGCCCCGCGGCCGCGGCCTATCAGGCGACCCTGGAAGCGCAGCTCTCGTTTGATCTCGTCCTGCTCGGCATGAGGAAAGACGGACACACCGTCCCAGCCTCTTCCCCGGCCATGCGGTCCCCGCGGGCCCTTTGGTCATTTCAGTGGTCAATGCGCCCAAGCCCTCGCCGCGGCGGGTCTCGCTGGTGCCGCGGGCATTGGCCACCACGCGCGCGCTGCTGATCCTGGTGACGGGGAGCGGATAAGGCCCCGGCCCTGGCCGCCTGGCGCGCCGGCGCCGATCTTCCGGTCGCGCAGGTTGCAGCCCTGGCAGCGGCCCGAGTTCTGGTCGATCGCGCCGCGCTCGGCGGCGTAGCACGTAACCGTTTAGCCTCCCCCTGGTTGCCAAGTAGCCGTAGCGGGTCGCCCCGATCAGATGGCTGGTGAGG
>JADNEJ010000546.1 GCA_016292295.1 Candidatus Thiodictyon intracellulare | reverse complement strand
CCGCCACGCCAACGTCCCGACCACCAGCGTCGGGGCACTGGGTCGCGGACGAGCGTGGGCAGACAGACTTCATCCCAGTTTGGTCCTGGCAGCTCGCCCGCACAGTGAACAGCGACAACGTCGGGCCTTCCCTTCGCCAAGGACGCGGGGCGGGCTCTTACGCTATCGGAACCGCGCTCGGAATTAATGCAGCCTTGCCGAAAGGACACGAGTACCGACTATACGGTCTGCTTCACCGCCGAGGACGGGACTGACCTGCAAGCGATCCCGGCCGCTGCCGACCTGACCACGACCACGCCGGTCGCGTCGGGCACGGCCTGGGGCACGGTGGGGGTTGTCGGCACCGATCGGGTTACGCTGAACGGTACCGGCACCTTCGCCGTCGTCGACGTCGGCATCGCGGTAACCTCGAGCGCGACCCTGCGCGGGGTGGATGCCGCCAAATACACCTTGAGCCAACCCACAGGGCTCACCGGGCCTATTCGCGCCCGTCCGGTTACCGTCGCTGCCGCTGCCGAGTCCAAGACCTTCGGCGCCCCCGACCCTACCCTGACCTACCGGATCACCAGCGGCAGTCTGGTCATCGACAGCCGCTTCACCGGCGCGCTCACCCCAGCCTGCGCCGGCGGCAGGGTCACCTTCCTGGACGGCACCAAGACCCTCGGTCAGGTCGTCCTCACCGACGGTCGCGCTGCCCTGACCACCGCGACCCTCGCCCCCGGCAGCCACCGCGTCGCCGCCGTTTATGGCGGCGACGCCAATCACCGAGGCAGCACCTCTGCCTCCCTGAGCCAGGTGGTCAAAACCACCGTGACCATCGCTATCACGCCCACCGGCCTGGCCGTGCAGGTCGACGGGACCAGCTATCGCGCGCCTATACCTTCACCTGGACGCTCAGCTCCAGCCACCGGCTCGCCGCGGACGCCTATCAGGGCGAGGTCGCCGGCCGTCGCGGCGCTTTCACCGCCTAATCAGATGGCAGGACCCGGAGCCACGATTTCATCGCCCTGACCACCTCTGGCCTCACCGTCACGGCCGCCTATGCCATTGAGTACCAGATCACTACCGCCGCCAACTCGGCCGACACCGCCGGCGGGCATGGCGCAAATGTACCGCCGTTGCGGACGAACCCCAGGGAGAGCCGCCGGGGGCTGGCCGCGCTCGTCGCCTCAGGCCCGCACCACCTGGATGCGGCGGCCCACGAGGCTCCTGACATTGCGGCTCGCGGTGCGCTCGGCAATCGGCGTCTAACCGGCGCGCCGGTCGAAGATCACCAGCCAGCCAGAGTCGAAGCCGAGCCCCGCCAGGTAGCCGTCGAGTTGTTCAAGACCCTCGGTGAGGGGGTTCGGGGCGCTGTCGCGCCAGACCTTGAGTTCCATCCCGAGCGTCAGGGGACCGTAGCGCAGACAGAGATCCATGCGCCAGGCGCCGATGGCATACTCGCGCTCCAGGGTGCCGTCGCCGTTCACCATCCGGTGCAGGAAGGCCATCAACACCAGGTGCGGGGCGACCTCGTGGTAAGGGGCACTGCCGAGCAAGGGCTGGGAGCAAGGGCTGGCCGTGGCGGCGCCAGAACGCCAGGAAGGCGTCGAGCAGGCGCGGCGGGTTGAGGGTGGCGTCGGCGTTCAGCCAGGTGGGGCTGATCTGCGGCAGCCCCGCCTGCGGGGTGAAGGTCAGGACGCGGGGCAGGACCTCGTGGTAGATGGGATTGGCGATGGTCAGGTCCCGCCCCGGGGCCCTCCGGCAGGGGCCCAGGTCGAGCAGGTATTGGATGTCATCCTCGGGAACCTGACCCAAGGCGGTGCCGGCCAGCATCGGCTGCTCGATGATGCGCCGCACCCGCTCCTCGCGAGGCTTGTCGGCGAGCTGGTCCAGGTGGGTGACACGGTTGACGATCAGGTATTCCTTGGCCTTGTCGATCAGGTCAGCGGCGATCGGCCGGGTGCGGTCGCGGCTCGCGGGCATGCGGAAACAGGCGTGGTAGGCGAGCGCATTGACCAACCAGGGCTGGCCCTGGGTCAGGTCCTAGACGCGCACCAGGGCCGCGGGGGTGAAAGGCAGGCCGGTCTCATTGGTGTGCTCGGTGAGCAGCGCGGCCGTCTCCGCGGCGCTGAAGTCGCCCAGCCGCAGCGATTCGGCCTTGATGTTGAAGGCGTTGCCGCCGGTGATGGGGCTCGCCTCGGAGCGGGCATGGATGCGATAGTCGTGCAGGTCCCGCACCCCGCATAGTACCACCGTCTGCGGGAAGTGGTCGGGGCGCTGGGTGTAGCCCGCGCGTAACTGGCGCAGCAGCGAGACCAAGGTGTCGCCGACCAGGGCGTCCACCTCGTCGAGCAGCAGCACCGTCGGCCGCGGGTCCGCAGCGGCCTAGGACTCCAGCAGGCGGAGCAGCCGGTCACCGGCCGGCCGTATTGCACTCCCGTCGCGATACCAGTCGTCCATTCCTGGGTCCTTCAGATAGAGCCGCGCCGAGCGCCCCAGGACACTGCAGATGGTCGCCATGGCCTGGTCGACGTCCTCGCGGTTCGCCTGGGCACCTTGGATGTTAGCATAGAGAGCGCCCGGTAGCGCCCCTCCCGGTTCAGGTACACCATAAGGGCCAGCAGGCAACTGGTCTTGCCGGTCTGGCGGGGAGCGTGGAGCAGGAAGTACTTCTTCCGCTCGATCAGTCCCAGCACCTCCTCGAGGTCCCAGCGCCCCAGGGGCGGCAGGCAGTAATGGTCTTGGGGCCGAACCGGACCCTCGGTATTGAAAAAGCGCATAGGGCGACTCCTGGAACCGCGCGGGCGGGCCGCGCATCGGCAAGATGCCTAGCACGGTCGGTCAGCCGCGGACGGCCAGGCCACCGCGGCGTCCGAGCGGCGTAGCGCACACTGTCGGGACGCGCGATACAGGTTCGTCCTCCACGCAGCGGTCCCTGCTACCCGGCAGGAGAACCTGGTCCTCCAGGACCAGCACGCCGCGGGCGGGGGCGCCGTCGCTGTTCGGCCAGTTCCTGCTGGTCGCGATGGTCCTTCAGCAGGACGTGCAAGTAGGGCAGCGCCGGGCACGAACAGGGCCGACTTGCGCTCGCAGGTCCGGTCGTGCTCGCTGAAGGCGCTGGAGCAGCCATTTGTCAGGGTCCTGCGCCGGCAGCGCCGGAACCGCGGGGATCAGGTTCAGCGGGTACTGGTCGCCGCTTATCGGTCGACCCTGTCTTGTGCCGTTCTTTAATGGTTCCCACGCGCTAGAGGCCGTAAGTTGGGCCGACGAAGGAGGCCCAACGTTTCAGCCGGTTAGGTGGCTCCCCGTCCTAGGACATCGGCATCTGGCTGCTGCATGCAATTCTGGACATGCTGTTGAACGGCGCTGGCCTGTGGTCCGCAATGCATCGTGGCTGGTAACCGTTTAGCCCCCCCTGGTTGCCAAGTAGCCGTAGCGGGTCGCCCCGATC
>JADNEJ010000140.1 GCA_016292295.1 Candidatus Thiodictyon intracellulare | reverse complement strand
TCGCGGTCCATCGGGTGGAAGCGGCGCATCGACAGTAGCACTCCGGCCATCGGGCCGCCATCGGGGTTGATCCCGACAGTGTACTGGACCCGCCGCCCCGACGGGGCACCGAAGTCCGACAGGTTGCTAGGGAGCCGCCCTGGTAATCCCTGCTTAATCCTTCAGATAGTCCAGTGCCGGTGTCGCGAACCGCTGGGGGCTGATGCCAAGCCGGGCTAGG
Organism: Candidatus Thiodictyon intracellulare; assembly: GCA_016292295.1. Taxonomy (GTDB): domain Bacteria; phylum Pseudomonadota; class Gammaproteobacteria; order Chromatiales; family Chromatiaceae; genus Thiodictyon; species Thiodictyon intracellulare. Next base: position 3,226 of record JADNEJ010000140.1, on the reverse strand, counting down.
CCATCGTCCCCGGAGCAGACGTTGCCCTCGAGCAGCATCTTGATCTGGCTGCGGGTGATGGGGAACCAGGGATAGCGCTCGAACAGCGCCGCCGCCGCTTTCACCGCGAGAGCGGGTGCGGGTAGCATCCACTTGGAGCGTCCGCAGACGGCGGCGATGGTGGTCAAGATGGCCTTCCAACTGAGCCGGTCCGGACCGCAGAGGCAGTAGGTCTGGGACTCGGTACGCGGGTCGTTCAGGGCCAGGGCGAAGGCCGCCGCCACGTCTGTCACACTGACCGGGGCCAGCTCGAACTGGCCGGCCTTGAGCGGTAGCAGACCTGGAAAGAACAGGGGGGCGGGCAGCGGACTCAAGATGATGTCACGTTTGAGCTGGTCGCAGAATTCCATGCGCCCAAGTGGGTTGCCGAAGATCACCGAGGGGCGGAAGATCGTCCAGCGTAGCCCCGCGGCCTTGACCGCCTCTTCGGCTCGGAACTTGGTGCGCTGATAGGCGGTCCCGTCCGCGCGAATCCCATTGGCGCTCATCAGGATGAAGCGCGGAACAGCCTGGCGCCGAGCGGCGGCCAGGGTGTCGACCACGCCTTGGTACTGCAACGTCTCGAAGGTGACACCGCGGGCCGGAAATTCGCGCAGTATGCCGATTAAATAGATCACGGCCGAGGTCCCTTGCAGGCAGTCGGCCAAGGCCTGGGCATCATCCACGCTGCCCGTCACCCGTTCACACTCGTCCGGTCGGTCGACCTTTGACTCGCTGCCGGGCCGCACCAGGAGGCGAGAGGTGTGACCGTCCCGGCACAAGCGCTCGATCAGGTACGAGCCCACGAACCCGGTGCCGCCGATGATTGCAACCTTCATGTCATTGTCTCCGCTGGTACAAAATGATGAGCTCTAACTGGAATCTATCTCGGGTTTTTCAAGCAAGTGTCGTTCCTTAGCGGCGGATGCGCCAGCAGTTGTGGATGCGCTGGTTGCGGGCGAAGTCGCGCGGCAGGGTATCCGCGCTGATGTCGGTGATCGCCACTTCCGACAGGTCCTCGCTATCCATGCGGAAGCGCCGCAGGTTATTGGAAAAAATCAGGGTTCCGTCCGGCTCCAGCAGGCGTAGCGTGGCGCGGATGAGGGCCGCGTGGTCACGCTGGATGTCGAGCGTCTCGTCCATGCGCTTCGAGGTAGAGAAGGTGGGTGGGTCGAGAAAGATGAGGTCAAAGCGACGCCGACCCTCGGCCTGGCGCAACCAGTCAAGGCAGTCGGCGTGGATCAGCTCATGGCCCAGCCCTTCGATCCCATTCAGACCCAGGTTGCGCCGCGTCCAGTCCAGATAGGTGCGTGACAGGTCCACCGTGGTGGTAGCGGCGGCCCCGCCGCGGGCGGCGTAGACGGTGGCCGTGCCGGTGTAGGCGAACAAGTTCAGGAAACGCTTGCCGGCGGCCAACTGGCCGATCAGGCGGCGAGTGTCGCGGTGGTCCAAGAAGAGCCCGGTGTCCAGGTAGTCCTCGAAGTTGACTAGGAAGCGGTAACCGCCCTCGGCGACCTGGTGGAAGCGGTTGGTCGCGGCCAGGCGTTCATACTGACGTTCGCCGCGCTGGCGCTCCCGCACCTTGAGATACACCTGGGTCTCGGGGACCTCCAGCACCTCCGGGATGACACTCATGGCCTCGCGCAGGCGCCGCCGCGCGTCCCTAGGGTCGATCGTCGCGGGGGCAGCATATTCCTGCACCACGACGCAGCGGTTCTCACTCTCGTAGATGTCCAAGGCCACCGCGTACTCGGGTAGATCGGCATCGTAGAGTCGGTAGCAAGTGATGTCTTGAGTCCTAAGCCACTTACGCAGGGCCTTGAGATTCTTGGTGAGGCGGTTGGCGAGACTGGTCGCGCTCTCGCTGCGTTCCTCCAGGGCCACGGGGCGGGGGCGACTGGAGACGAAGTAACACGGGTCGACCTCGAAGTGCAGCAGCCGGCATTCGATGGGGCCATTGTAGAGGGTGTGTAGGCGCAGTGCCCGCAGGCCCATCTGTTTGCCGAGATCGGGATTGCCGGTCAACAGGGCGGCGCGCCAGCCGGTGAAGCGCTCCTTGAGTATGGTGCCCAGCCGGGCGTAGAGGGCGGGCAGGTCGATGTCCGCACCGAGCCGCTCGCCGTAGGGGGGATTGACGACCACCAGCCCCCGGTCCTCCTCCCACCCGGGATAGCAGTCGGAGATGTCGCGCCGCTCGAAGTGGACGCGCCCCGCGAGTCCGGCGCGCGCCAGGCACGCCAGCGCCACGCGGATGGCCGTGGGGCTTGCGTCATACCCGCGCAGTGAGTGAAGCTGGTGCAGGCCGGCGGTGCGCCTGATCTGCGCCTCGTCGATGAGGCGCGCCCAGGTGGCGGGCTCATGCCCGGTCCAGCCGAGGAAGCCGAAGTCCTGGTGCAGCAGGCCCGGGGCCAGGTCCGCGGCGATCAGGGCGGCCTCAATGACCAGGGTGCCAGAACCGCACATGGGGTCGAGCAGGGCCCCTCCGTCGGCGGCAATCGCCGGCCACCCGGCGCGCAACAGGATGCCGGCCGCCAGGTTCTCCTTCAGTGGTGCGGCGGAGCCCTCCTCGCGGTAGCCGCGGCGGTGCAGGGAGCCGCCCGAGAGGTCGAGTGCGATGACGGCGGTGTTCTGGTAGGCATAGCAATGGATCAGCAGGTCCGGGTGATCCGGGTCCACATTGGGTCGGCGTCCGCGCTGCTCGATGAACCGGTCGGCAATGGCGTCCTTGACCCGCAGCGCCGCGAATTGGCTGTTTTTGACCCCGGTCAGGCTGCCGTCAAAGCGCACTGCGAAGGTCCGCGCCAGTGCCAGGTGGTCCTCCCAGGGGATGGCACGGGCACCGGCGTACAGGGCCTCGCTGTCGGGTGCCGGAAAGGCCGCGAGTTGCAGCAGGACCCGGTTGGCCACCCGTGACCACAGGCAGGCGCGGTAGCCATCCTCCAGGGTGCCGATGAAACGGGCGCCGCCACGGGCCTCTACCGCCCCGGTCAGACCCAGGTGGTCCAACTCCTCGGCGAGCAGGCTGCCCAGGTGTTTGGGTGCGGTGGAGAAGAAGGTATAGCGGGACATGCATGGGCCTGAAGGGGTAGGGGCGGTTGGCTCGGGGGAGCGGGGACGTCGTCCGAGAATGAACGCAAGTGAATGCAACTCGATTTTGGCCATTTTTGCAGTCGGGCGACGGCCCCGCGCGTGACGTCACGGCGGTGCC
>JADNEJ010000655.1 GCA_016292295.1 Candidatus Thiodictyon intracellulare | reverse complement strand
CGGTTGCGGCTGGCACGATGATCGGGGTCGCCTAAAATGGCCAAAATCGAGTTGGTAATCACTGGTCGGTCCCCAACGACCAAGACCTGCGGTCGGCGCGGCAGGTCCGCAAGTGTAGTCAAACATTGCAAACATTTGGTCATGGACGTGCATGCAAACATTGGGTCATGGACATGCATGTCGACGGCTTCCGTTTCGACTTGGCCTCTATCCTGGGGCGCGGCCAAGGCGGACAGGTCCTAGCCTGCCCGCCCCTGCTGGAACAAATCGCCGGAGACCCGATCTTCGCCAACACCAAATTGATCGCCGAGGCATGGGATGCAGCGGGCCTGTACTAGGTGGGAAGCTTCCCGAACTGGGAGCGCTGGGCGAAATGGAACGGTTGCTTTCGCGACGGCCTTGTGTACCAACATGGTCGCGAGCCCAGCCACGGTATCAATTTCATCACCTGCCACGATGGCTTCACGCTGCGTGATCTGATCACCTATAATGAAAAGCACAATCTCGCCAACGGCGAAGACAACCGCGATGGCGATAACCATAATCTCAGTTGGACAACTGTGGTGCCGTCCTTGATCACAAATCTGCCCAAGGCCGGCCAGCCTATGTGGGTTTGCGCGTGCAAGACTATGTTCTGCAAGGGAGCGGCGACGCTGGGACTGAACAAGGTGGGCGGAATTATGATTAAGGCCGTGGTGCCGAAGGACCGACTGCTGATCCCGCTATTGCGGCGCTGCGCGAGCGACAAGGGCGCAATTTCGCTGCCCTGCTATTCTTCTCGCGAGGCGTGCCGCTGTTTGTCGCCGAGGATGAGTTCGGGCGCAGCCAGTAGGGCAATAACAACGCCTATTGCCAGGACAACGCCATCAGTTGGTTGGACTGGGATGGGCAGGCCGCCGACACAAGCCTACTGCGATTCTTTAGGTGCTTGATTAAATTTATGAAAGATCATGGGCTGTTGCTCTATGACAGTTTCTTGCTGCACCATGGTCACAGCACGCGTATCACCTGGCATGGGTTCAAGCTGGGTCAGCCCGACCGGGGCGATGCCTCGCGCAGTCTGGCTATGCACCTGTCCGGCACAGTGCCGCAAGGCCATGCGGAAGAGGTATTTCTCATCGCCAACGCCCATTGGGAATCCCATAAGTTCGAGCTGCCCAGGCAGGAAGGCCGATGCTGGAACCGATTTGTTGACACGGTGCTCAGTGGCGACAATGCGATTGCAGAACACTGGCTGTCGCGCCCTCTGGAAGACACTAGTCACCGCACAGCTGCGCGCAGCGTCGTCGTACTGGTGGCCGGGGCCTGTCATGCCCCCAGGGTGCCATGAACGGACTCAATCCCAACCAAACCGAGGCTGTGTGCTACACTACAGGTCCCCTGCTGGTCCTGGCCGGTGCCGGTTCCGGCAAGACTCGGGTCATCACCCGCAAGATCGCCCACCTGATCGCTGCCTGCGGCATTGCGCCCCGCCACATCGGCGCCGTCACCTTCACCAATAAGGCGGCGCGCGAGATGCGCGAGCGCGCCCTAAAGGAGCTCAAAGGTCGCGACAGCCGGGGGCTGCGGGTGTCCACGTTTCACACCCTGGGGCTCGATATCCTGCGCCGAGAACACAGCGCAGTCGGCCTGCGCCCCGGCTTTTCCCTGCTGGACGGCCAGGACAGCGAGTCGCTGGTCAAGGAGCACCTGCGCGGCATCCCCAACGCGGACGCCTTCAGCCCAGCGGCCGTAGCGCACCGGATATCGGCGTGGAAAAACGACCTGATCGACCCGGATCAGGCCAAGTCAACCGCCGCGGATGCCTTCGAGGCCCAACTCGCCGGGCTCTATGCCTATTATGAGCGCAGCCTGCGCGCCTACAACGCGGTGGACTTCGACGAACTGATCCTGGGGCCGGCGCGCCTCTTCGCCACCCACCCGGAGGTCCTGGAGCGCTGGCAGGGGCGCATCCGCTATCTCCTGGTGGACGAGTACCAGGATACCAACGGCGCCCAGTATGAACTGGTGCGCCAACTCGCCGGGCCGCGCGGAGCCTTCACCGTGGTGGGTGACGACGACCAGTCCATCTATGCCTGGCGCGGCGCCCGGCCCGAGAACCTGGCCCGCCTTAAGGACGACTACTCGACGCTCAAGGTCATCATCCTGGAGCAGAATTACCGCTCCAGCGCGCGTATCCTCGCGGCTGCCAACCACCTGATCAAGCACAACCCCCACGTCTTCGAGAAGCGCCTGTGGTGCGACCACGGCCCCGGCGAGGCGCCGCGGGTGTTCAGCTGCCGCGACGAGGCCCACGAGGCCGAGCGCGTCGTCTCCGAAATCCTCCACTGCAAGTTCACTGACGGCGTGCCCTTCGGCGACATAGCCATCCTCTATCGGGGCAACCACCAGGCGCGCCCCTTCGAGAAGGCCCTGCGCGAGCACAGCATCCCCTATTTTCTGAGCGGCGGAACTTCCTATTTCTCCCGCACTGAGGTCAAGGACCTGATGGCCTATCTGCGGCTGCTAGCCAATCCGCAGGACGACGCCGCCTTCCTGCGGGTGGTCAACACCCCGCGCCGCGAGATCGGCTCCACCACCCTGGAGCACCTCGCCACCTATGCCCGCGGGCACGGGGTCGCTCTGCTCGCCGCCTGCAGCGAACTGGGCCTGGGCGAACACCTGGCGGAGCGCCAGCGCGAGCGGCTCCAGGTCTTCACCGACCTGATGGGCACCTTTGCGCAGCGCGCCGCGGCCGACCCGGTTACCGCCGTGCGCGCCCTGGCCGAGGCCATCGATTACCCGGGCTGGCTGCGCGAAAACGCCTCGAGCCAAGCGGTCGCCGACCGGCGCATGGACAACGTCAACGACCTGATCGAATGGCTCGGCGCCCTCAAGAAGGGAGAAAACCAGGACAAGACCCTGGGCGAGATGGTCAGCTACCTGACCCTGATGGACGTACTCGACCGCCAGGACGAGGAGACCGGCGGTGACCGCGTGCACCTGATGACCCTGCACGCCGCCAAGGGGCTGGAGTTTCCCCAGGTCTTTCTGGTCGGCATGGAGGAGGAGATCCTGCCTCACCGCACCAGTATCGAGGAGGATAGCATCGAGGAGGAGCGCCGCCTCGCCTATGTCGGCATTACCCGGGCGCGGTGCGCCCTGACCTTCAGCTATGCGCGGCGCCGCAAACTCTTCGGCGAGATGATCCAGACCGAACCCAGCCGTTTCCTCGCCGAACTGCCCGAGGGCACCCTGGTGCGTGACGACCAACGCGAGGCCGACCCCGCCGTCGGCCGCGCCCGGGGCCTGGCGCATCTGGCCAACCTGCGCGGCATCCTGGGCTAGCAGCCTGTCGGCCTTGATCTCGACTTTGGCCATTTTTGCAGTCGGGCGACGGCCCTGCGCGTGACACCACGGCGGTGCCGACGCGTGCGCTGAGCAGGGGGTTGCGGCGGCCGCTCGTCGC
>JADNEJ010000052.1 GCA_016292295.1 Candidatus Thiodictyon intracellulare | reverse complement strand
AGACCTGCACATGGCGCCAAGTCGGCGCGGTGAACAGCGGCGCAAAGGGCAGCAGAGTCGGCACAATCGAGGCCGGCAGGAGGGTATACACTGTTGACGCTCCGCCTGTCTTCCCCTGCGTGTCCTCGCGTGCCACGGCCACTGGCGGGTGCCGTCTGGCCGCGATGAGCGGCCGCCGCAACCCCCTGCTCAACGCACGCGTCGGCACCGCCGTGGCGTCACGCGCGAGACCGTCGCCCAACTGCAAAAATTGCCAAAGCCGAGTTGCTGCCGCCCGCTGAGTTCTTCGCGCAATTGGAGCAGGCGTGATCAGTCGCGGCCGCGCGGACGATAGCCGTCCGGGATGAGGATGGTGGGGGAGCGCTGACTGCGGTCCTTGTGGGGGAAATCGGTGGTATAGTGCAGGCCGCGGCTCTCGCGGCGGCGCAAGGCCGACGCGATGATGAGATCGGCCACATCGAGCAGGTTGCGCAACTCGATCAGATCATTGCTGACCCGGAAATTGCTGTAGTACTCGATCACCTCTTGGCGCAGCAGGTCCGCCCGCCGCTTGGCCCGCCGCAGGCGTTTGTTGGTGCGAACGATCCCCACGTAGTCCCACATGAAGCGGCGCAATTCCTCCCAGTTGTGGGTCACGACGACCTCCTCGTCGGGCTCGGTCACGCGACTCTCATCCCACGGCGGGGCCACGGGCGCCGCGTGGTGCTTGCTCATCTGGTGTTCAATGTCCTGAGCCGCCGACTCTGAATAGACCAGACACTCCAGGAGCGAGTTGCTGGCCATCCGGTTGGCCCCATGCAGACCGGTGTAGGCGGTCTCACCGCTGGCATAGAGTCCGGGGAGGTCAGTGCGGGCCTGTTGGCCCACCATGACGCCGCCACAGGTATAATGGGAGGCTGGGACCACCGGGATGGGCTCACGGGTGATATCGATACCGAGTTCCAGGCAGCGAGCGTAGATCGTCGGGAAGTGGGCGATGACGAACTCCGCCGAGCGGTGGGAGATGTCGAGGTACACACAGGCGCTGCCCAGGCGCTTCATCTCGTGGTCGATGGCGCGTGCCACGATGTCGCGCGGGGCCAGTTCCGCCCGGGCGTCGAAGCGCGGCATGAAGCGTTCCCCATCCGGCAGGAGCAGCCGTGCCCCTTCGCCGCGCAGGGCCTCGGAGATCAGGTAGGAACGCGCCTGCGGGTGATAGAGGCAAGTCGGGTGGAACTGCATGAACTCCATGTTCGCGACCCGGCAGCCGGCCCGCCAGGCCATCGCGATGCCGTCCCCGGTCGATACGTCCGGGTTGCTGGTATAGAGATAGACCTTGTTGGCGCCACCGGTGGCAAGCACCACGAAGCGTGCCAGGAAGGTTTCCACCAAGCCGGTAGCCAGATCCAGGATATAGGCGCCTTCGCAGCGCTGGGTGTCGGCCCGGCCCAGGTATCTGGAGGTGATCAGGTCCACAGCGATGTGCTGTTCAAAGAGGCGCACCCCCGGCCGCTCGCGCACGCGCGACTCCAGGGTCGTGGCGACCGCCGCCCCGGTGGCATCGGCCGCATGGACGACGCGCCGGTGGCTGTGACCGCCCTCACGGGTGAGGTGATAGCCGCCAGTCGCGGCGTAGGCCTCGCCGCGAGTGAAGGTTACCCCCTGGTCGAGCAACCAGCGGATGTTGTGGGGGCCGCGCTCCACCACCTGGCGCACCACCCGCGGGTCGCACAGCCCAGCCCCGGCCCGCAGGGTATCCTCGACGTGGGACGCGAGCGAGTCCTCAGCGTCGAACACCGCGGAGATTCCGCCCTGGGCGTAGCGGGTGCTGCCCTCGTCCAGGGTCCGTTTGGAGACCAGGGCCACGGAGATGTCCGGGTGCAGTCGCAAAGCCAGACTGAGGCCTGCGGCACCGCTGCCGAGAATCAGTACATCATGACGGTGGACGGTCGCGTTCATAGCAAGACTCGTTGGCGGATCGGTCGAAGGCGCGGACATGGGCGGACCGGGGCGATCAGACGATGCGCTACACTCACTCATTTCATGGTCTGGATCAAGGCTTCCTGCTTTTTTTAGGCGCGCGCGGCCGCATTTCGACGGACCAGAGAACTAACCAAGCGAGGAACTGTCTATGCCATCTGAGCCAGGGTTGGCAGTGGGGCAGACCAGAGCGCAGGTCGGTGTCCGTGTCTGACGGCGACGTCGATCAGGATCTGGTGCAGCGTGCTCAGTCCGGAGACAAGCGTGCCTTTGACCTGCTGGTACTGAAGTATCAGCAGAAAGTGACCAACTTGATCGGCCGCTATGCCCGCGACCAGAGCGAGGTCCTGGACGTGACCCAGGATGCCTTCATCAGGGCCTACCGCGCCTTGGCGGGTTTTCGCGGTGAGAGCGCCTTCTATACCTGGCTCTACCGGATCGCCGTCAACACGGTAAAGAACCATTTGGTAGCCCAGGGCCGGCGGCCGCCGGCGGACGACGTGGATGCGCAGACGGCCGAGCAGATGGATGCGAGTGGGCGTTTGCGTGAGAGCGCCACGCCCGAGCGGCAGTTGCTGACGGACGAGATCGCGCGCACCGTGCAGCAGGCGCTCGACGCCCTGCCCGAGGACCTGCGCACCGCCATCGTCCTGCGCGAGCTCGAGGGGATGAGCTACGAGGAGATCGGCGCGGCGATGGAATGCCCGATCGGGACCGTGAGGTCCCGGATCTTTCGTGCCCGGGAGGCCATCGACAGGCGACTGCGCCCGCTCCTGGAACCCTGAAACGCACCCGGGGCCGCACCCCTGAGGCGGTAAACTGAGTCTGACCGATGTGTCCTGGCAAGAACCGATGAGCGTTGCCAAGAAACCGAGCTGTACGCTCTGATTAACGGCGAATTGACCAGTAACCACCGCGCCTGCCTCTACGCGGCACTTGGGCCTGACCCCAGGTTGCGCGCGACCTGGGAGCGTTACCACCTGATCGGACAGGTCCTGCGCGGGGAGCAGGTGAAGCCGCAGGTGCGTGCCGTGGCCGCCGCGGTACGGGCGTGGACGGACTCCGTGCTGAGCGATCCGCGGCGACGTGCCGCCGCAGTGAGGCCGCGTGCCTGGCGTCCGCTTTTTGCTGGCGCTGCGCTGGCCGCGAGCGCGGCCTTCCTCGCCCTGTTGCTAGTGCCTAGTCGGTATCGGAAGCCGGCCCGCGTGGCCCCCGCCGCCCTGGCCGGGGAAATGCCGCGCCCCCCTCGCGGTCCGCCGTTGGGACACGGACCGCAGTGACTTGGTCAACACCTTAGACCGGTTTCTCGTGAACCATCAAGAGGCCGCACCCGCTTTCAGTGCGAAGGGGATGCTCCCCTACGCGACGCTCGTGGGCTATGAAGCGCCTCACTAGCAGCCTGTTGGACTTCGAGGCCCCGTCGGGGCGGCGGGTCCGGTACACTGTCGGGATCAACCTCGATGGCCGCCCGATGGCCGGAGTGCTACTGCCGATGCGCCGCTTCCACCCGATG
>JADNEJ010000212.1 GCA_016292295.1 Candidatus Thiodictyon intracellulare | reverse complement strand
AGTACGCGCTCCCAGGCGGGGCGGGGAATTACCACCTGATCCTGATCCGCGAGCGTCCTGATCCGCGAGCGAAGAGAAACTCTCCATGTCTGCGTGTCTGCGTTAGAGGTCTCTTGAACCCGAGGGCGGATGCCCGCAATGCGATCCGCCACGAATTTGTGCGGCATTATGTAGCAACTGCATATAGTTATTGAATCAATTTGTTACGCAGAATCTGGCGGCAACTCAGTGCGATGCGGGCGGGTAGACGCCGGGATCTCCCAGATTTCGGTGAGAAACCCGGCTGCCGAGGCTAACTCAGAATCGGAAAGTCGCAGCCAAGTCACTGAATAAATAGCCATGTGCGTTTGCTACATAATGCCGAATTTGTGCGGATAAATTGACCTGTATGAGGCCGGTCTGATATACATTCACGGTTTTTTCGGCTCTCAGATGGCCGCGCCGGGGCGCGGCTGCAAACAACCTAGGCAGGCATTGGCAATGACGAACAACTGGCTCAAGGCGATTTCGGCAGCGGTCCTGGTAGCGGGCGGGGTCTCGGGAGCGGTCGCGGCGACCACGGCTCCCGCGCAGCCGGTCGGTGACCCCAAGGCGGGGGAGGCCAAGGCAGGCGTGATCTGCGTCGCCTGTCATGGTCCTATGGGTAACAGCATCAACCCGATATGGCCCAAGCTGGCAGGCCAGCACCCCGAGTACATCTATAAGCAGATCATGGATTTCAAGGGCGGAAAGCGCGAGAACGTCCTGATGACGGCACAGGCCGCCGCACTGAGTGAGCAGGATGCGCGCGATGTGGCCGCCTATTTCTCCAAGCAGACCCAGAGCGGCGGTGTCGCCGATCCCGCCGCGGCCGTGCTGGGCGAACGCATCTACCGCGACGGCAACCCGGAGTCCGGGGTACCGGCCTGTAGCGGCTGCCACGGCCCGGCCGGCCTGGGCACGGGGCTCGCGAAGTTCCCGCGCATCTCCGGCCAACAGGCCGACTATGTGAAGCAAACCCTGGGCTATTTCCGCGCCGGTACCCGGGCCAATGACCCCAACGGAATGATGCGCGGCGTTGCCGTTCGGATGACGGAGCCGGAGATCGCCGCGGTGTCGCAATACGTTCAGGGACTCGGCCAATAACCGGGGAGCAGCTCAAGAGGCGGTCGTCGAGGGGTGTCGGGGCGACCCTTCGCCGGACCGCTCGCGGGGACACCTTGAGGTCTTCGGAAGTCCTTGTTGCCCGCGAGCGGGAGGCCGGGCCACCGCCGTGGCGGAACGCCCAGGCCCCCGTGGGCCTGGGCCCCGGGCGGGGGCCATGTTAACTTGCGACCGCGACCAGCCACCGCTCGCGCCGCCACCGACGCCTGCCGCCGTGCGGCAAATCAAACTACTGAGCTACAACGTCCAGGGCGGGATCTACTCGCGCAAGTACAGCGACTATGTGACCAACAGTTGGAAGCATCTGCTGCCCCACCCGGAACGCCTCGTCAACCTAACCCGGATCGCCCAACTGATCCAGCAGTTCGACGTGGTCGGGGTCCAGGAAGTGGATGCGGGCAGCCTGCGCAGCGCCAATGTCGACCAGATCCAGTACCTGGCGCGTCAGGCGGCCTTCCCCTACTGGTACCACCAGGTCAACCGCGACCTAGGACTCTTTGCCCAGCACAGTAACGGCCTGTTGAGCCGGCTGCGGCCGAGTTCGGTGACCGAGCATAAGCTCCCCGGACTCCCGGGGCGCGGTGCCGTGGTGGCCGAATTCCCGTTGGCCGAGGGCGACCATCTGGGCGTGGGTATCGTCCATCTGGCCCTGGGCTGGCGGGCCCGCAAGCGCCAACTCGACTATCTCGCCGAGGCGGCGGAAGCCCATCCGCTCCTGGTCCTGATGGGTGACTTCAACTGCGATTGCGACTCCCGCAGCCTGCGGGCCATGGTCCGGCGCACCGGTATGCAGGGCCTGAACCGGGAACTCAAGACCTTCCCGAGTTGGCGCCCGCGTCGCACCCTGGACCACATCCTGGTCTCGGCACCGCTGCGCATCCTGAGCGCCCATGTGATCGACTACCCTTTGTCCGACCACCTTCCGCGCAGCATGACGCTCGAACTGCCCGCCGGGCGCCACTTCGCGGAACCGGTGCAACTGCGCGGGCAGGCTTTCAATCCTGTACGAAAAAGTAGCGCCAGCCTGAGCCACACGCCTCGGTAAGGATATCCAACAGCCTGGCGGTCGGTACCGCCTCCCCCGGGAAGACCTCCTCGACCATGACGAACAGGCGCCCGTAACCGCCCTGCTCCTTCCAATCCCAGCGCCAGGGCGGGCGGGTCTCGCCGCAGGCGGTGCAGGTCAGCCCGGGCAGAGGCCGCTCCGGCGACTCCAGGACCCGCCGCCGCCACTCCAGCAGCCGGGTGCGGCAGGCCGGGCAGCGCGGTGGGCGGGTATTGCGGCCCCAGCGCAGGCGCGGGACCGCGGTGAGGGTCGAGAAGTGCACATGGCAAAAGGCGGCGTCCGGGTCCGAGGTGGCGGCGATGGCCACCGCGCACCCGCTGAAGGCGAGCAGGCTCAGAAAATTGCGCCCGACGCTGAAGGCCCCGCGCCGGCCTGGCAGGGGGTCACCGATAAAGCCGGAATGCGACAGGGCCGCTGCCAGCAGGACCGCATCGGGACCGGCAACGGGGTCGGCGGTCGTCAGGACCAGCCGTCCGGTATGGTTGGGCATGACTGCTTTCCCGTGTCGAATGGCATCAGGTATACTAACAGATTGCTGCCCGGACGAACTCAACGCGGACCCATCACCATGCGCCTTGGCATCCACCGGCCCTTCACCATACGCCTCCTGATCGGCCGCGCGCTCGCCCTTGCGGCGCTCGCCCTGGTGCAACTTGCGGTTGCCGCGGATGCGACCTTCACCAGGGCCTATGCCGGCGCAGACAAGCGTCAGCTCACCGAGTAGGGGCGTCTCTTCCAGCACGGCGAGAGCGTCGCCCCGAGCCTCGACAACGCCATACGACTCTACTGCAAGGCCGCCAAGCAGGGTGACATCCACGCCCAGTATTATCTTGGGGTACCTGTATGCCAACGGCATTGGAGGGCGGCGCGACGAGGAACTGGCCGCGGCCTGGTTGCACCTGGTCGCCGCCCAAAATGCCCCCCAGTCCAAACGCATCCTGACCATGCTGGGCTTTGCCAAGAGGCCCAAGCGCCAACCGGTCTGTGCCCTGACCGACGGCCGCGACGCCCTGCGCCCGGAGCGCCACCGTCCCTGGGGCAACGGCTAAGCCTGGGTCCGACCCGCGCCCAGTTGGCCCCGGGGCCGATCGCCGACCTGGTCCGGGGACTAGCGCGGGAATACAAACTCGACCCGAACCTGCGTGTGACCGCAATCAGCGGCTCGATCCCGAGCCGCGTCGCAGGCCGCCACGTTGTCCTTGCTGAAATAGCCGGCATCGGCCGCGAGTCGCTTGGCGCCGTTGAGTCCCGCCGGCAGCGCCTGGAGCTGCGCGA
>JADNEJ010000488.1 GCA_016292295.1 Candidatus Thiodictyon intracellulare | reverse complement strand
AAAAGCCCGCCCAAGGGCCTCAGGCGGTGGCGCCGGTCGCTAAGTCCGACAGGCTACTAGAGGCAATCCGGGCCAAGGTCCGCGCAGCGGACCCTACGCGGTGTCGCCCTGCTTGGCATACTCGCCGCGGATCTCTTCCATGGCGGTATTCACCTCCGCCCGAAACTCCTGGACCTGGTCCATCTGCTCACTGCTGTACATGGACTTGATGCGGCGCATCTTGGCCAGGATCGGTAGGTTCTGGAGTTCAGCGACCGGGACGCCCAATTCGATCAGGGCCGCGCCGTCACGGTAGATGGCGATGACGAGATCAAGGAGCGCAAATTGCTTTTGCGGCGAGCAGAAGGTGTCGACCTCATCCAGTGCACTCTGCTGCAATACGCCTTCCTTGACCAGTGAGGCGCCCTCCAGTTCCCAGCGCTGGGCATCGGACAGGGCCTCGGGACCGACCAAATTGACGATGCGCGAGAGTTCTGCGTCGCGGGCAAGAAGCGCCAGCGCGGCGGTGCGGTGCCGCTCCCAATTGGGGTCGACCTCCTGGTGCCACCAGGTGGCGGCGGTGTGGACATGGCCGGAGAAGCTCGTAACCCAATCGATGCTCGGATAGTGACGAGCGTCGGCCAGTTCCTTTGACAGGGCCCAGAAGGTCTCGATGATGTCCTTAGTGTGGCTGGTGACGGGTTCGGAAAAGTCCCCGCCGGGAGGCGATACGGCGCCGATCAGGGTGACCGAGCCGGACCCGGCGCCGAAGGTAGCCACCCGCCCGGCGCGCTCATAGACCGCCGCCAGGCGCGAGGCGAGATAGGCGGGATAGCCTTCCTCCACCGGCATCTGTCCGAGCCTTCCGGAGACCTCGCGCAGGGCCTCGGCCCAGCGGCTGGTGGAGTCGGCCAGCATCACGACGTCATAGCCCATGTCGCGGTAATATTCGGCCATGGTCATGCCGACATAGATGGACGCCTCGCGCGCCACCACCGGCATGTTGGAGGTGTTGGCGACCAGCAGGGTGCGCTCCATCAGCTTGCGCCCTGAGTAGGGGTCGGTGAGTTGGGGGAAGGTCTCCAGTACGTCCACCAACTCATTGCCGCGCTCGCCGCAGCCGACATAGACGACGATGTCGGCGTTGGACCAGCGGGCGATCTGTTGCTGTACCACGGTCTTGCCCGCGCCGAAGGGGCCGGGGACGGCCCCTTTGCCGCCCTTGAGCTGGGGGAAGAAGGAGTCGATGACCCGCTGCCCGGTGATGAGCGGCGCGATACCGTCGTCGCGCTTGAGATAGGGGCGGGGTTTGCGCACCGGCCAGCGCTGGTACATGCTGAGCGTCAGGCTATGGCCCTTGGCCGTGCGCACCCGGGCGATGGAGGCCTCGATGTCGTAGTTATCGGCCGGTGCCAGGTCCTCCAACTCACCCGCGATGCCCGGCGGGACCAGGATGCGGTGCAGGACCGACAGGGTCTCCTGCACCGTGCCCAGCACGATGCCGGCCCCGATCTGGGTCCCGGGTTCCAGCTCGGGATTGGGTGTAAAGGCCCACTGGCGGGCGCGGTCCAGGGCCGGTACGTTGATGCCGCGGCGAATGTAGTCGCCCGATTGCAGGGCGATCTTCTCCAGGGGGCGCTGCACCCCGTCGAAGATCCCGCCCATGAGGCCGGGGCCAAGCTCCACCGAGAGCGGGAAGCCCAGGCCCAGGCAGACCTCCCCGGGGCGTACCCCGTCGGTCGATTCGTAGGTCTGGACCACCGCACGCAGGCCGCTGAGTGAGATCACCTCCCCGAACAGCCCCAATTCACCGATCTTGACCTGCTCGCCATTGCGTGCGCCGGGTATCTCGATGGTGACGATGGGTCCGTTGATGTCCCGGATGACGCCGACTCTGCTGGGTTCTGTCATGGTCTCATCCGGAGAAAAGGTTGCCGGTGTCGAGGCCGCCGGGCAGCAGACGTTCCAGGATCACCTGCTGGACGCGCGCGCGCAGCCGCGTGAGGCGGCCCTCGAAGGTTTGGTCCACGCGGATGCGCCCGTCGTCGCTCAGCAGCAGGCAGCCGCCCAGGGTCTCGATGTGGTCATCGGCCAGCGTGGCGCTATGGCCCTTGGGCAGCCGTTCGATCACGCTGTCCCAACGGGCGAAGAGTCGCTGGTGGTCGCGGGCATTGGCGCGCACGATCAGGGACTCGCGCTCGATCGGCCCGGCGGCCTCTCCGATGAGGGCCAGAAGCCATTGGAAATAGCCCGCCTCGTCCTGTATGTAGCGCTGCATCCGCGCCTGCAGGCGCCGCTCTACGTCCTGTACCAGATTCCAGCGCAGCAGATCCAGGTGGCTCTGCATCTTGAGTTCGCTTGCCTGGACCTGCTGGCGGAAGCTGCGCTCGGCGAGCGCCCGGGCCAGCGCTTCTTCGCGGTCCTCACGTAGCCGCAGCCGCTCCGCCGCCTCGCGCAGGATGCTGTCACGACCGCGGTTGGCGCGCTCACGGAACTCATCGGCCAGGCGTTCGGCCCGGGTCAGGATCGCCTGTTCCAGCGCTTCGACCTGATTCATGTCGCACCCCCCGTGTGCCCGGATTGTCCGTCCGGCGCGGCGCCGGCCCCGAATAGAGCGGTCAGCCGGTCAGCGACCTCGCTGGCGAGCAGGGTCGGGGCGCTCAGCGGCGGGACCGAGATCACCAGGATCCGCCCGCCCTCCCGACGCACCCGCTTGAGGTTCGGGCAGTCGGCGCGCATCAGCCGGTCGTCCAGTATGACGAAGGCCTTCTCGCGGTTGCACGACAGGTCCCGGAAGACCTGGTCGGCCGCCTCGGGGGTCGGATCGGCGAGGGTCTCGAAGCCGATCAGCCGAAAGCCGTCCGCCAGGCTCTGCTCGCCTAGGAATAGCATCCGGGTCGGGCGGACCGGTTCATGTGCGGTGGTCATGACGGGGCTCGTTCAGATCTTGTTGAGCAAGAGGATCGAGATGACCAGGCCGTAGATGGCGATACCTTCTGCCAGACCAAGGTAAATTAGGGTGCGGCCCAGGGTCTCCGGCTTCTCGGTAATCGCGGCGAGTGAGGCCGCCCCGATGGGGCCGACGGCGATGCCGGCGCCGATGGTGGACAGCCCGGTGGGGATACCGGCACCGATGATGGCCAGCCCCATGCCGGTGGACATCTCCGCCAGGTGTCCGGCGCCGGCCGCCGCGGCCTCGGGTGCGGCCAGGGCCTCATTGACACCGAGCAGCAGCAGCCCGAGTTGGGCGCCGACGAAGACCACGAGTTGCGTCCCCAGCGCGAGCCTGTACCAAGACCGGATGCGGCTGGCCAGGGTCGAGCGCAGCTCCAGAAGGACGCCGGAGACGATGAGGCCGAGGATGTCGATGGACATGAGGGCGACGAGCCAGTACATGGGGTGCTGTTCTCCGGTTGCTGTTGTTGTCTCGACTTTGGCCATTTTTGCAGTTGGGCGACGGCCCCGTGCGTGACGCTACGGCGGTGCCGACGCGTGCGCTGAGCAGGGGGTTG
>JADNEJ010000589.1 GCA_016292295.1 Candidatus Thiodictyon intracellulare | reverse complement strand
CGACAGTGTACCGGACCCGCCGCCCCGACGGGGCCCCGAAGTCCGACAGGCTGCTCGTACGTATTTCGCATCTCGCGGACCAGTTGCCGACGTTGGGTTGGCTGCGGCCGCGGTCCCTGGGGAGGAAAAAAATATTTTAGCAAACGCTAATGTTTTATAGTATTGGCAGCGCGTCGGTGATCTGCGGCAATCGTCGTCTTTGGGTCTTATTGTTCCGATGACCAGTGTCGCCCAAGATGCAATGGACCGGTCGGTAGACCTGGGTGGCGAGGTTGCGCGCCGGGTGCAAAGCCCTTAGCCTTGCACGCCGACCGGCCACCAAATCCCCTGTACCCGCGGAGAAGCCCTCGTGGACTCAAGCAGTGACAACGCGCGTTTCAATATGATTCAGCAACAAATCCGCCCCTGGGAGGTGCTAGATGATCGGGTGCTGGAGGTCATGGGCGAGATCAGGCGTGAGGTCTTCGTCCCGAACGCCTACCGGGGGTTGGCCTACGCGGACATCGAGGTCCCGCTCGGCGAGGGGCAGGCGATGCTGGCCCCGAAGATGATTGGGCGCCTGTTGCAGTCGCTCAAGGTACAACTCGCCGACCGGGTGCTGGAGGTCGGCACCGGCAGCGGCTACCTGAGCGCCTGTCTCAGCCGCCTGGGCGCCGATGTGGTCAGCCTGGAGTTCGATCCCGCCTTGGCTGCCGCCGCCCACGCGCGGCTGGCGGGCGCCGGGTTCGACCGGATCGAGGTGCGGGCGGCAGACGCCTTGGCCGGACCCACGGCTGGTGGACCCTTCAACGTGATCGCGGTGACCGGCTCGGTGCCCACCAACGTGGCCCTGGGGGTACTGGAGCGGCAACTGGCCCCGGCAGGGCGCTTCTTCTGCGTACTGGGTCGGCCGCCGGTCATGGAGGCTTGGTTGATCACCCGGGCGGCCGGCGGCGGCCTGCGCCGCGAGTCCCTGTTCGAGACCTGCATCCCGGCGCTGGCCCAGTGTTCCGCGGCGCCGTCTTTCGTGTTCTGACCCTTAGGTATCCTGTGGTTAACACGCAATAAAGGCTGCGTCAAGCAGCAGCAACCAAATCGGAGGACATCCATTGAGCGCACACCCAGTCCAGATGCCGCTGTGTCAGCGGGATTCGTCCCAGTTGCTCATCATCGACGCCCAGGAGCGGCTGGCCAAGGCCATGCCAACTGAGGAATTGGCGCAGATCGTCGCCAACATCAACCGACTGATCGCCGCCTCCAAGGTCTTCCGCATTCCGGTGATCGCCACCCAGCAAAACTCCAAGGGGCTGGGTTCGATCATCGCGTCGATCGGTCTGAACCTGCCGCCGGACACCCAACCCACCGAGAAGACGGCCTATTCCTGCTGCACCGCGCCGGGGTTCGAGCGCATCATCTCAGCCCACCCGGGGCGGCGCCAATTGATCGTGGTCGGCATGGAGGCCCACATCTGCATCTCCCAGACCGTTTCCGGGCTTCAGCGTTGGGGCTATCAGGTCTTTGTCCCCGCCGATGCCATCATCTCCCGCAAGCCCGCGTCTAAGGCGAATGTGCTTGACCGGATGCGCGCCGGCGGCGTCCAGGTGTCGTGCACCGAATCGGTCGCCTTTGAATGGATCGGCGACTCGGCCCAGGAACACTTCCGTGAAGTGTGGTCGCTGTTCAGGGATCAATAGGCCGCGCCGGACGCGAACCGGGATCACGCGCCGATTCATTGTGTCTGCGACATCTGCGTCGCGAGTGCCGGCGCTGGAATGATGATCGAGGTCGGGGTTGGCGCCGCAGTTCAGGCGCCGGTCGTCGGCGGCAACCGCTCCTCGATCAACTCGATCAGCCGCTGCAAGGCGCCGCGGTTCTGCTCCACCACCCGCCGACCACGCTCGCCGATGCGCGCGCGCAGGGCCGCGTCGGTCAACCAGTCGCCCAGCAGGTCCGCCAGGGCCGCGGCGTTCGTGACCTGCACGGCCGCCCCCTTGCTCACCAGCAACTCGGTGATCGCTGCGAAGTTGAACACCTGGGGACCAGTGACCACCGGTACGCCCACGGCAGCGGCCTCCAGCGGGTTGTGACCACCGGTGGGCACCAGACTGCCGCCGATAAAGGTGGCGTCCGCGGCGGCCAGGAAGACCGGCAGTTCTCCCATGCTGTCGCCGAGGAAGACGGCGGTCTGCGGCGTACAGGGTGTTCGGGTGCTGCGCCGCACCAGTTCAAACCCCGCGCGCACCACCAGGCCCGCAACCCGCTCAAAGCGTTCAGGGTGGCGCGGCACTAGCACCAGCAGGGCCCCTGGTACACGCACGCGCAGCCGACGGTGGGCGGTGAGCATGAGTTCGTCCTCGCCCTCATGGGTGCTCGCCGCTACCCACACCGGACGGTCGCCGCCCCAGGTCCGACGCATCACCTCAGACTGATCCTGAAGGCTGGCCGGCAGACGCAAATCGAACTTGATACTGCCGGTCACTCGCACCCGCCGCGGGTCCGCCCCCAGTTCCAGAAAGCGCCGGGCGTCCGGCTGCGCCTGCGCGGCGATCAGGTCGAAGCGCCCCAGGGTTTTCCGGGTCAGTTCGGCCAGGCGCGCATAGCCCTTGGCCGAACGGGCGGAGAGTCGGGCATTGGCGAGCACCACGGGAATGCCGTGGGCGGCACACTGGGCCAGGGTGTTGGGCCAGATCTCGGTCTCCATGACGATTAGGAGCCGGGGCCGCACCCGCGCGAGCAGACGTGCGACGACCTTGGGCAGGTCATAGGGCGTGTAGCGATGCGTCACCGAATCCCCGAACAGGTCCCGGACCCGGGCCGCGCCCGTGGGGGTGGTGGTGGTTACCAGGACCCGCAGCGGCGGTTGCCTGGTCAACAGGTGCCTGATTAGTGCCGCCACCGCCTGGACCTCTCCCACCGAGACGGCATGGACCCAGACTGCGGCCGGCGCGGTCGGGAGGGCGTCGCAGACCAGGCGCTCGCGGATCCGCTGCCGGTAGGCCGGGGCCTTAAGGCTGCGCCAATACAGTCGCAGCAACACGAGCGGCAGCAGCAGGCGCAGGATCAGCGTGTAGGTTTGCAGAGTCATCGGGTCGGTGCCGAGTGCCGACGAGGGAATGTCGCCATCTTGCCGCAATGGCGCCGACAGGTCACTGCAAATCCAGTGGCTGCGGGGCGACCTTGTGAGTGCGGCGGTGTGGACCCATTAAGAGTCTCGCGCGCGGCATCGGCGGCCAACGGCGAGCGCCGCGTGGTTGCCGCGTCCTGCAACGCGCCAGGCCCGCCTGCCGTCTCGCCGCCGACCAAGCGCGCAAGTCCCGACCGCCATCAGCGCCACGCGACGGCGGTTGCAAGCCACGCAATGCCAGGCCCGACGGACGACGACGGCATGGGAATTAATCGAGCCTTGCCGCAAGCCTGTCCGGACGGGCGGGCTGCCGCATCATCAACCTTCCTTTCCAGGAGAGCCTTCGTAATGACTAAAACGGGCCTTGATCACAAATCCGCCAAAGGCCGGCCGGCCCATGTGGGTTTTCGCGCG
>JADNEJ010000317.1 GCA_016292295.1 Candidatus Thiodictyon intracellulare | reverse complement strand
TAGAATTAAATTTGCGAATTAGATTTTGACGGCATGGCGCTCCACAAATGTTTCCGTTGAGGTATTTACCGGGGTCAGGCCTATGTATGCCGAGTCGCTGCTGCCGCGACCGACTCCTGGTCGATCCTGATCGGGATTTTGGCCGATCGCAAAGAAAACGGACCTTGGATTTTACTCCAAGGCCCGCTGATGGTGGAGGCGGCGGGACAGTGATTCCCCACCTTTTGGTAGGGCCTGGACTATGCCTTCATCCGGTCCGGTAACGACCCGGTGGTCCGGATGCGGGGCGTGTTATCCGCGTTGCCACGGATCCTAGTGGCCGCTCGAGCGTTGCCGGTTCAGCGACTCTATGAGTCTCTACAGGGCAGGCCTGAGGTTGGCCCTCTTCCTACCCCTCGGTGTTGCCATGCCGGTCTTTCGAGCCGGCTGCAGGGTTCGCCGATGTGAGCCCCGTTTTCACTTTGCCCTTACGAGCAAAGGCGACCTTTTGCGTTGATCGAACCCGCGTCCGCAAGCCCTCTGCCGTTGGTACTACATGCTTAGCCCGTTCAATTTTTTTAGCCTTCCCGCGCCCGAAGGGCAGGGCGCACGGTCGGCGATTCCAATTTTGTGTTTTAGCGGATCAGGTCTGGACCCCCGTCACCGCGATCCTATGTGTTGTTACCCCCGGAACCCGATGCCCACAGGCAAACATCGATCGGAGGCCCGCTGGGATTAAGCAGCGAGGGCGTAGTTGTCGTCGTTGGCAACTAAAGGTTGCAGGCGGTTTAACGAGGCACCTGCACCTCGGCATGCACCTAAGGTTTCGCGACCCACGTCGAAACCAAGTCGCCCCCAAGTTGCGAGTATAATATAGGGCCTACGTGGCCCCGGGGCAAGGGCCGTGGAACCGCGCCAGCAACAGGGGTTTGCGCCCCAACCGGAATTATGGTGTAAAGTCCTGGATCACAGCGAGTCAGCTATGCTCAGTAAGACCCCGGACATACCGAGGCGGTGCTGGCACTCGTCTACGCCCTGGCGTTGGATGGCATCGGCGTCGAACTAGACCAGTTCCACCAGGAGGAGTTGCTGAGGAGTTGCTGGACTGGCCGCGCTGGTGCGAGGAGCGGCTGCGGCCGGAGGAATCGGACTTCGCGCTCATGGTCTGCACCGTGGAGTACCGCGCGCGCATCGAGAACCGGGTGAACTGGGGCAAGATGCTGAGCGTCTTCTGGGAAGGTCGATTGATCTACAACGCGTTTATCGGGAAAATGGCAATGCTCGGTTCGTGCCGGTCCTGTTGAGGGACGCGCCGAGCGATGTGATCCCGTAGGTTATGCAGGGCTTAACCTTCTCTCACGTCTGGGCGCCTTCGGGCTCGCCGCCGCCGGCCCGGGCTATGTGGGGCTGCTGTGGTTCCTGACCGGCCAGCCGGCACACCCCAGGCCGGAGCCTGGTGCGTCGGTCCCGCTGCTCGCGCCCGAGCCGCCGCCCGCATTCGGCGACCGGTTGGCGGTTGGCCACCCGAGCTTGCGGAACCTGCCCTACGAGTCGTTCGGCAGCCTGTTCAAGGGCCGGGATGCGATCCTTAAGCAGATCCATGCCGGATTCGCCGCCCGCCCGGCGAGCGCGCAGGTGATCGGCGCTCGTCATGCCATCCACGGACTGGGTGGGATCGGCAAGACCCGGCTCGCGGTGGAATATGCCTGGCGCTATGCGGCGGACTACCGCGCGCTGCTCTTCGTCACCGCGGATCGCCCCGGCGGTGCGCCCTCGGCCGGCGACCCGGCCGAGGGTGCTGCGGCCGCCGCGGCCCTGGACCTACTCCAGACCCGGCTCGCGGAGCTGGCCCCGGTGCTGAGGGTGGCTGCCGGCGTCACGGCGACCCCCGAGGTCGCCCGCTCCGTGCTCGGCTGGCTCGCTGACCCGGCTCATACCGGCTGGCTCCTGATCCTCGACAACCTGGACGACCCCGAGGTGGCCGCCGCCGCCGATCGCCCGCTCGCCACCCTGCCTGGTGGGCACCTTCTGACGACCGGCCGAATCGTCTGATGACCGGCCGGCTCGGCGACTGGCCGCCTCAGGTGGCGGCATTCGGGCTCGACGTACTGGACCTAGACGCGGCGGTGGCCCTTCTGCTGGAGCGCACCGCCGGGCGGCGCCCGACCGGTGGGGGCTCAGCCCCGGCGATCGACGGGGCCCCGGCCCGCGAACTGGCGGGCGAGCTGGACGGGTTGGCCCTGGCGCTGGAGTATGCGGCCGCCTACATGCGCCGCCAACGCCTGGGCTTCGCCGACTATCTGGAGCGCTGGCGCCGCGCCGAACGGGCGGTGGACGAGAGTGGCACGACCCGCGGGTTATGGGCTACCAGCGCCCGCTGGCCGCCACCTGACAGACCAGCATCGACCTGCTCCCGGCGCCGGCCCGGGGGCTGTTGGATCTCATCGCCTGGCTGGGGCCTGAGCCCCTGCCGCGCTTCCTGTTCGACCACGGTGCCGCGCCGGCCGGGCTGGCGCCGCTCTTTGCGGACCGTACCCCGCCGAGCGCCATCTTTTGACAGTTCCTCGCTGAGGCCGATCTCGCTGGGGAGGCGGATCCGAACGAGGCCCTGGCCGCGCTGGGCGACCTCTCGCTGATACAGGCGGTGAGCGAGTGTGCCGGCCGGCTGCACCGGGTCCTAGCACTGATCACCCGAGAGCGGCAGTGCGCCGAGCGTCAGGTCCGGGGGCTGGGTGGGGCGCTGGACGTGCTCGATGCTGCAGCGGTGGGCGATTGTCAGGACGTGCGGCACTGGCCCGTCTGGAAGCCGCTGCTGCCGCACCTGACCCGGGTCTTCGGCCATTGCACCGGGCCGGGCGGCGCTGAACCTCTGGCGCGGTTGCTGAACAACGTCGCCGCACTGTTGATGCGCAAGGCCAGATATGACGAGGCCGAGCCGCTGATGCGCCGGGCACTGGCCATTGACGAGGGGATCTACGAATCGCTTTATCCCGCGGTCGCAAGGGGCCTCAACAACTTGGCCCAACTCCTTAAGGCGACCAAACGGCTCGCCGAGGCGGAGCCGCTGCTGAGCCGGGCACTGACCATTGATGAGGAGGCACCGGATACCCTGGTGCCGGCCCCGCGGCTCCCTGGGAGTGTTTCGCCGACTTCTTGGGCGCTTCCTCGGCGGCGGGACAAGCTGAGTCTTGCAAACAACTTCGCGAACGGTGCGAGAGCATGGGCGCAAGTGAATCCAAGGCTGGGAATTGCTCACGCTAAGGCGCCAAGCTCGCTAAGAAAAACAAGAGGGTGGGTGCCGTATCCAGATCGCCTGCCGGGCGAGTTGTACAGCGCCGAATAACGTGCTGAAAAACCTTGGCGGGCTTGGCGCATTGGCGTGAGGCTTCTTCTGCTGGCTAGCAGCCTGTCAGACTTCGGGGCCCCGTCGGGGCGGCGGGTTCGGTACACTGTCAGGATTAACCCCGATGGCCGCTCGATGGCCGGAGAGCTACTGCCGATGTGCCGCTTCCACCCGATGGACCGCGACACTGACTTGCTCCTG
>JADNEJ010000195.1 GCA_016292295.1 Candidatus Thiodictyon intracellulare | reverse complement strand
TTTCAATCTGATTCAGCCATGAACAGTGTTTAGGCGTGAAATGAAAGACGATGCGGTGCGTGGGATCGCAAAGAAACGCTTGGCGCGTCGCAGCCTTGATCACAAATCTGCCCAAGGCCGGCCGGCCCATGTGGGTTTACGCGCACAAGATCATGTTATTCAAGGGAGCGGCGACGCCGAGACTGAACAAGGTGGGCGGAATTATAATCAAGGCCGCGGCGTGGCATTGACCTTTGAAACCAAGTTTGCTCAAGCCGTCGCCCTGATCCGGCGACTGGGCGCCAGTCTTCCCCCTGGTCTGCGACAGTTTGTTTGGCAACAATCGGTTATTCAAACTGTTGCGTGATACGTTGGGGCCGCGCGCCCATCTGCTCTCGCGCCTGCGTACGAATGCCGTACTCTATGGCCTGTCAGTCCATACTCCTGGGGTGTCTGGGCGTCCGCACAAATACGGAGCGCGCCTGGGTAACGCGGCCCAGTTGGCGGCACCGCGGCAGGAGTACGCACAATCGTACACGCTGAAACTGTACGGCCGAACGCGCACGGTGAGCGCGGTGGACCAGTTGGTCATACTCAAGACCCTGCGCTGCCAGGTGCGCGTGGTCTGGATCTTCCGCAAGACCCAATGGTTGCCCTTGGTCATCATCGATCTGACCTTGACTGTAGCACAAGTGATTTAATATTATGTGGCGCGCTGGAAAACTGAAGCCGGATTCCGGGAAATCAAGCGGGAGATCGTGAGCGCCGAGACGCAAACGCGCTAGCCGGATGCGGTGACTAATCATCTCAACTTCTGTCTGGCGGCAACCGTCATCACATGGATCTATAGCGCCTATTTGGAGCAAGCGCTGCCGCGACGCTATGACACCACCAGGCACACCGAATACGTCTTCGCCGACCTGCGGCGGCGGCTCGCCCAAGACCTCGGCGGCGAGGGTTTCGGTATCGTTTGCGCGGAGACTGGCAAACCGACACAAAATTCGCTGATCGCTGCGGTTATGAAGCTTGTGGCGTAATTGAAATCAGGAAACTTCAGTTTGCGATCCCACGCAACGCATCATCTTTCATTTCACGCCTAAACACTGTTCATGGCTGAATCAGATTGAAATTTGATTCTCGATTTTAGTCCGAAAAATTATTCGACAAGGAAATTTTCTTTCGGTCGAAGATCTATGCGATAAGATCAACAAATTCATCGACTACCTCAATGAGGTGATGGCCAAGTCTCTCCGCTGGACATACCAGGGCAAGCCGCTGGCAGCCTAACCGGAAGTGGTCTGAGCGATTCCATCGCGATGTACTAGTCAGGATCTTGACATGCGGTATGGCATCGCTCCGGGCTGGCGCCGCTGCGGTCGCATCTTTCGCCAAGTCGGTGTGCTGACTAATCGCCATCCCAATCAGTTCCAATCCCGCGTGGGAAGTAAAATCAGTCTCCGATTTCTGGCTTTGATCATAATTCCGCCCACCTTGTTCAGTCCCGGCGTCGCCGCTCCATTGCAGAACATGGTCTGCGCGTAAACCCACATGGGCCGGCTGGCCTTGGGCGAATTTGTGATCAAGGCCTACTTTCTTCATCCGCCGAGCAGCAGCGTCACCCGCGCCAAGTCCTGGGCAGTGTCTACACCAGGCCCGGGTTCCTCCACCGCAACCCCCACATGAACGCGCTCGCCGTGCCACAGCACCCGCAGTTGCTCCAGTGACTCCGCCAGTTCGAGGGGGGAAGGCTCCCAGGCGACGTAGCGCTTGAGGAACCCCGCTCGGTAGGCATAGATCCCGATGTGACGCAGGAAGGTCACGGAGCTGGGCAGATGGGTGCGCTTGCCCATGAACTCGTCCCGGTGCCAGGGCAGCGGGGCGCGCGAGAAGTACAGGGCAAAGCCGGCGGCGTCGGTCACCACCTTGACCACATTGGGGTCGAACAGGGTCTCGGCATCGGCGATCGGGTGAGCCAGGGTAGTCATCTGCACCCCGTCCTGCCCAAACAGGCCAAGCGCCACCTGTCCGATCAACGCGGGCGGCATGCAGGGCTCGTCCCCCTGCAGGTTGACGACCACCGTATCGTCCGCCCACCCGCGCTGCGCTATGACCTCCGCGACGCGGTCCGAACCGCTGTGATGGTGCGCCCCGGTCAGCTGCGCCTCGACCCCGCAGGCGGCACAGGCCGTGATGATGCGCTGGTCATCCGTGGCCACCACGACCGCGCCGGCCCCGCTCGCGAGGGCGCGCTCTACCACATGCACGATCATGGGCTTGCCGGCAATCGGTAGGAGCGGCTTGCCGGGCAGCCGGGTGGAGCCGTAGCGGGCCGGGATCACCACCTTGAAGTCCAATGGCGGCTCCGGCGCCGCATCGGTAGGCGCTGGTCGGGTGTTCAAGGGCTGGCTATCTCCTGCTGGGTGAGATAAGGACTTCAGGTCGAGTCGTGCGACGCGGGCGCGGGTCCGAGCCGGGCGAAGACTGCCGCCACGAAGGCTCGATCAGGCGTCGCCGCCACCGGGCACACCCAGTGGTCGGGCCCCGCGAAGGCGGCGCACTTGACGGCATCCTTCTCGGTCATCAACACGGGACCTGCCGGCCAGTGCGCCGCGTCGGCCGCACTGAATGAGTGGTGGTCCGGATAGGGCCGCTCATCCACCAGCAGACCGTCGGCACGCAGCATGGCGAAGAAGCGCCCCGGATTGCCGATGCCGGCCACCGCCGTTACTCGCTGCCCGCGAAAGTCGCTCAAGGGGCGCCGCCGCGTCTGGTCGCACAGCGCCTGCGCGTCACCGGGGACCAACTCGAACCGATGTCCGGCGAAGCCCCCGCCATTGTGGATAACTAGGTCGACGCTCCCAAGGCGTCCGCGCGGCTCCCGCAATGGCCCGGCCGGCAGACAGCGGCCGTTGCCCAGGCCACGTTCGCCGTCGACCACGGCAATCTCCAGGTTGCGTGCGAGTCGATAGTGCTGGAGGCCGTCGTCGCACAGCAGCAGATTACACCCGCAGCGACGGATGGCAAGGGCGCCGCCCGCCACCCGGTCCGGCCCGACCACCACCGGACAGACGCCGCGCCGGGCGAGCAGCAGCGGCTCATCCCCCACCAGCAGCGGGTCGTCCGTGGCCACGGCCACCCGCGGCCACTGACCCGACCGAGCGCCGTAGCCGCGCAGGAGGATCCCCGGCCGCCAGCCACGCGCCGCCGCCAGTTCCGCTAGCCTGAGCACCAACGGGGTCTTTCCGGTACCGCCTACCGTCAGGTTGCCCACCACGACCACCGGCACCGGCAGGCGCCGCACCCCGAACCAGCCGCGGTGATACCCCTGGCGGCGCACCAGCGCCACCGCGCAATAGAGCCAGCCCAGCGGCGCCAGGGCCAGGGACAGTGGGTGGTGCCGACGGTACCAGACGGCTGGTAACCGTTTAGTCTCTCCTGGTTGCCAAGTAGCCGTAGCGGGTCGCTCCGATCAGATGGCTGGTGAGGGCAACAGTGGGGCTTAAAGTCCTTGGCGCCGCTGGCGGATCACCTCGGCCAGAGACGGCCAGGGCGAGACG
>JADNEJ010000057.1 GCA_016292295.1 Candidatus Thiodictyon intracellulare | reverse complement strand
GGCCGCGTAGCGGACCAGACGGATTGGCTCCATGGTCCTCCAGAGCCCGCCGTGCGGATCCTGGCCCCTGATTACCGGTTGCGGCTGGCACGATGGTCGGGGTCGCCTAAAATAGCCAAAGTCGAGTCTATATTTAGTTACGAACTGTACGATAATAGCTTCAATTTCCAGAGCTCCGGCACCCTCAATGCCCAGTACGAGGGTCACGACGCGCTTGGCTCGGTGAGTGTCGAGGTGGCCCGGCTGCCCCCCATTGCTGCCCTGCTGCCGCTCGGCCTGGGGCTGCTGGACTGGCGGCGGCGCTGGAGTCCAAGGCTTCAGCCTTGACGCGCCCCATCCAAGGCGCAAGCAGCGACATGCCAAGCATAAGCTTTGGTACCAGCGTTGCGCGGCAGCGCCGTGCAACGCGCGTGAAGCCCGAGCGTCCATTACCCGGGCTTCCGGTCGCGCCGGGCGCTCGTCGATTCTGCCGGCCAGGTCCGCGCCCCGTCTGGCGCCTGGGCAGTGGCCGTGCGATCATCGCCCCAGTTAGCGCGGCCCCGCCCGGGGTCGGCCGGATGCGTGGTGGAGATGATGACTGGCAGTACGATCTTTCATGCCCTCGGGTTACACATGCACCAGCCGCCGGGAAACCTGCGGCTGCTGATCGAGGCCAACCCTTGGGAGGCGGAGCAGATTCTGCGCTGCTACGAGCGTCCGGTCCGCTACGCGGCCCGTTACCCGGACGTGGCCCGACTGCACATCGGGTTTTCCGGCGTCTTGTTGGATCAACTGCTCGATCCCGACATCATCGACCGCTACCGCCATATCCTGGACATCCCCGAGATGCTAGACCGCTATGCCCAGGCGGACAACATCGAGCTGATCGGCACCGGCCACTTCCACCCCATCTTCCCCCTGATCCCCCAGGCCGATTGGCCCGAGCAGTTGGAGCGCGAACGCCTGGTTATGCTGCGCGCCTTCGGCCGCATGCCGCGAGGCTTCTGGCCGCCGGAGATGGCCTTCACCATGGAGATGATCCCGGCCCTGGTCGACGCCGGGTATGAGTATCTGGTAGTGGACGGGGTACATGTACGCCCCGAGGACGGTATCAGCGACGTCTTTCGCACCTACCAAGCCTGCCACGATGGGGTCTGCATCACGGTGGTGGCGCGCGACCGCGACGTCTCCACCGCCCAGGAGAGCGGACTCGACGTCAACTGGTTCCAGAATGAGGTCCGCTGGCGCACCGGCGGATCGCCGCGTCCGCACGAGGCACGCCTGGTCACCACTTGGTCCGATGGCGAGAACGGAGGCTGGTTCCGCCAGTCCGAGGAGGGCGCCGGCTTCTTCGGGCACTTCTTCGCCCCCTACATGGAGCACTTCCGGGGCGGCGAGTACCCGGTCACACCGGTCTCGCTCAGTGCCTATCTGACGAGCAATCCGCCGGTCGCGCGCGCTCAGGTCCAGACCGGTGCCTGGAACGTGGGTGCCGGCTGCGGCTACGATTTTTCCCAGTGGGGGGGCAGCGACCAACAACGAGCGGCCGCGGCCGAGGTCAGCGGCTTGAGCGCCCGCTACTGGGACCTGTGTGGGCGCCCGCCCGCCGGGCGTCCCAATCCAGCCCTGGAACGTGCGCGCAGTCTGATCCTGGAGGCGCAGACCAGTTGCTTCTTGTTCTGGGGCCCGGCCTGGATTCCGCTGCTCTATGAGCGCACGATCTCGGCCGCCGCGGAACTGGACGCGGCCGAACGGTCACTGAAGCCCGTTGCGTCCGGGGCCGCCGAGCAGCAGCGCGGCGCGTCCGATCCCGCGGCCGCGGCCCCAGGCAGCACTCAGGCGTCAGCGCCGGCACTCGCCGAGTCGTTGCCGCCGGTGGCCGCACCGTCCCCGGCCGAAACCTTGGTTGCGACCGACCAGACCGGTCCCTTCCCGGACCCGTCTGCGCCCGTGCCGCACGGCGCCGACGGTGGACGCGGGCCTCGCCGGCAGTCCGTGCGCTGACGGCCGGTGATCGGCCTTGGGGTGGGGGCGGGCGGTCCGCGTCACAGCCCATGAACACCAGCCCTCGGGCGGGCGCCGTGTACCTCCCGCAGACCGGTTGCAGCAACCAGGCCGCAGACCCGGACGCGGCGTTCGCGCTCGTCGACCCCGCCCCGAGTCCTGACCCGACGGTAGCGTCCGCGGCACCCGCCGCCGCGGCCTTGCCGCCGTGCTTTCCCGGCCAGGACCCTGAAACCGGTCTGGTCCTCTATGGTGCCGACGGGGCCCTGTGTGCGCACTGGCGCCTTGAAGCGAACGACCTGGAGCGGGCCGGTGCCAGCTTCCCGCGCGAGGGCGGTTGGCCTTGGCCGGTGGCGCGTCTGCGTCGTGTCCGCCCTAGCGGGGGCTCTGACCCGGTCGATCAGGCCGGTCTGGGCGCCGTCGTGCGCGCGGGCGCCGGGGAAACGCGCTTCCAAGTCGCGGCGGATCACGGCCTTTATCAGGCGGAACTCGGCCTGACCAACGGTGACGGCGGTTGGTTGATGCTGGCCCGGTCCAACGCGCTGTACAACGTCTCCCAGGTCGGGGTCGATCTCGCGCGCCTGGAGGCAGCGCCGGCGGTCCTGACTGCGCCGGCCGTCCCGTTGCCGGTCCCGCCAGGACCGCCGTCGGTGACTCCGGCCGCGGCCTCGCTGACCACCGACGACCAGGAGCCGGCGCTCGCGCCGGGGTCACCGATGCCCCTGGCGAGGTCCTTTCCGCTAGTGGAGCCTCCCGCGCCCGCGCCCTGGGCGCTCCCCCCGGCGCCCGCGACCACGGGGCCCGCTCCTTGGTATGGACCCACGCCGTCGGTCGCGGCCGGAGTGGCACCCGGGGTGGCGCAGGGGGAGCCCGAGGGTCTGCGGGTGATGCTCGGGTTGCCCCCCCTGAAGCCCGAGGCCCCGCTCACGGTCGCGTCCATCCCCGCGGTCCGGCACCAGGACGGATGGCCTCTATCGACACCCGTAGCGGGGGTGGGTCAGCCCGCCCTGGAGGGTCGGCCATTGCACCTTCCGGCCCCCGGTGAGTCATGGGAGGGTCCGAACGAAGCCGCCGTGCCAGCACTCGTCGCGGCCGACCTGATCCCTGCCGGTCCGGTTCCGCCCGGGCCGGTCTTCACGGACCCGGGTTGGTCCTTGAGCTATGAACAGGCCCCGCTGCGGCGCGCCGGCCTCGAGCTGGAGGCGCAACTGCGCATTACCGGGCAGGCGGCCCCGGGGACCCTGGTTGATCTCTTCGGCTACCCCTTCCGGGTCGGTCCCGGGAGCCGCTTCCAATTGGTCGTGCGGGTGGAGGATCCATCCCTGTTGCGCATGGCACTGTCGCTCAACCCGCCGCCCGAGTTGGCCCTGACCAGGGCCGACTGAGGTCGGCGTTCGGTCAAGACTTCCAGCGTGTATATATACGTCTCATCTGATATTTTCTCTCATGACCCTAGCGTAACAGGCCGACGTCGATATACTATCGTCCCTATGCTCGACTATACCCTCTCCACTGAACAACTCGCCGAGCTGCGTGCCGCCCACCGGCGTACGCGCGACCAGCGCGAGG
>JADNEJ010000274.1 GCA_016292295.1 Candidatus Thiodictyon intracellulare | reverse complement strand
TCTTTCTTCCGCCTTATGCGCCCAATTTGAATCTTATTGAGCGGTTATGGAAATTATTTAAGAAAAAAATTCTGTATAACAGATATTACGAATCATTTGACGAGTTTCACAAAGCCTGCGCAGACTTCTTCAGCAACCCGGGTGAGTACCAGGGCGGCTTGCGCTCCTTGCTGGCGGAGAACTTTGAAATAACCGGTCTGTGAGGAAACAGAAAATTTGGCATTAGCTGAGTATACTAAGAGGACCCATTCGCCGACCAGGCTCACAGGCGCTCGAGATAGCGCCTCCCGCCGATCCGCTGGGTCTGATCGGCGATCCAATCGGCACGCCGTTGCAGCCGTGCCGAGGGGTGGTCCAGGCGGTAGGCGCCGGGGGCGGGCAGGACGGCGGCGAGCAGGGCCGCCTGGCTTAAGGTTATGTCATCGACCGGCCGGTCAAAGTAGCGCTCGCTGGCCGCCTCCACCCCGTAGGTGCTGGGGCTGAACTGGACGACGTTGAGATAAACCTCTAGGATGCGCTGTTTGGACCACAGCACCTCCATCAGGGCGGCGAACCAGGCCTCCAGCCCTTTGCGCATCCAACTGCGCCCCGGCCACAGGAAGAGGTTCTTGGCGGTCTGCTGGGTGATGGTGCTGGCCCCGCGCAGGCGCCCGCCGCGGTGCCAGGCGGCCAGGGCCTTGCGCAGTTCCACCCGGTCAAACCCATGGTGATAAGCGAAGCGCTGGTCTTCGCCCGCGATGACCGCCAGGGGCAGGACCGGCGGGATGCGCTCCCAGGGCATCCAACTGTGGTGGAAGTAGGGCGTTGTCCGATCGATCCGCCAGGCGACCAATGCCTGCCGTACCATGAAGGAGGAGACGGGCGGATCGATCCAACGCAGGGCGCCGACCAGCAGGGCACTGCTCAGCGCCAGGGCCACCAGGACCCGAGACCCGAGGTACCAGAGACACCGCAAGAAACCCCATGGGGACCACCGCGGTCCAACTGTCGTGACCACCGGCGGCGCGGCCGCTTCGAGCGCCGCGGTCGCGACCGGTGTCGCGTACGGCGGCTCCTCTGGTTCGGTCATTCCTGGGTTCATGTGCGGGCCAAGCGGCTTCCCGGCCCGCTAGACCCAGGGTCCCGCCCGCAGCCCGCTGCGCTGGAGCAGCAAGCGGGCGGCCATCAGGTCCAGGTCATCCCAGGGGGCGCAGAGGCCGCAGGTGGTCTCCACCCACAGGTCGAAGGAGCGGCGTGGATTGAGCACCGCGGTCGCGGGGTCCGCACCGGCGTCTTTGTTTGGGTCTCCGGCCCACCGCACGGTGCGCGCCTGTTCCGAGCGGAACCAGTAGAAGCGCCGGTCCGGCCTACCCGCCCGGCGAGAGCGGACGCGCACCGCTAGGACCTCGGCGGCGCGCTCCAGGTCCAGGGTCAGGCCGGACGCGGTCGCCAGCCGATCGGTTGCGAGCACCTCATCCCCGGACTGTCCGATGCGCCAGTGATCGATGGCGCGGACCTCGCCCGGCGTGGACACCTGACCGAAGTAAGCCATCCCACGGTCGTCCACCAGGACCGCCCCGCTTGCCTGGAACAGGTCCAGCAACCCTCGTTCCAGGGTGGCCGCGGATTGCCGCCCCTCTTCTACGTCCAGAATAAATTCCACCAAGGTCTCAAGGCTCGTGTTCAGGCCGCTGATTCGGCGCAGACGCTGGTGGGCTAGGAAGGCGCTGATCCCAAGCGCATAGGCCTGGGTCAATTCCATACACTGCTCGCGCACTGTCATGGACAGGAAGCGGGGACGGCGGTGGTGGCAGGCGACCAGCCTCCACAGGTTGCCGCCCACTAGGATCAAGAATGACAGGGAGGCCGCGACCCTCATGTTTGCCAGGTAGCGCAGATGCACCGGGGAGACGGCCCGCAGGTCCGAGCGGCCCAGATCCGGGTTGGCTCCGGGCAGGATATCGAGTGGGAC
Source organism: Candidatus Thiodictyon intracellulare (assembly GCA_016292295.1). Lineage (GTDB taxonomy): Bacteria > Pseudomonadota > Gammaproteobacteria > Chromatiales > Chromatiaceae > Thiodictyon > Thiodictyon intracellulare. Next base: position 1,616 of record JADNEJ010000274.1, on the reverse strand, counting down.
CGGGACGGCCTGGATGTCGGGGATTTGGCGGTGGCTGTTCTGCCGATACAGGTCGCGGGCGATGCACGTGCTGTCGGCGGCCGGGAAACGCGGGCCCAGATAGCGCGGGAGTGTATCCGCCGTGGACTCGGCGATCACCTCCCCGCACGTATCTGGCAGGAAGCGGTAGACCATCACCCGCTCATAGCCGGTAGTGCGGCGCACCGCATCCGCCATGGCCGCGGCATAGCCGAACCACTCGGACTCCGCCGCCGGGGCCTGGAACATCTCGCGCAGCAGGGGGTTGACGACTTGGGTGGGCGGATCGTCGGTCCCTGGCGGCTCCAACTCGGCCAGCCAGCCGGTAGCGGTACGGCACAGCACCGCGTCCATCCAGCCGCGTGGCGACTCGACCAGTCCGGCGATCAATTGGCGACTGCCGGGGGCCGAGGGAAAGTCGGCCAGGGTGAGCGCCACGACTTCGCCTAGGTACCGGCCAAGCATTTGCCCCTCGCTCAGACTTAGCCAAGCGACGGCATCCGCGCTCGCAAAGCAGATTTGGTCGTCACTCAGGTCGCCGCCCAACAGTACCCCGCAGGGCTGGATGGGGCCGATACGCTCGAGCCGCTCCCGCTCGCAGGTGGACAAGGGACCTTCTTTGGTCTCATCTGTCATCGGGGGAGTGCCTCCGCGCTGACTACAGCGTCTCCTCGTAACTGTCGTATGGTGGCTAAGCTTAGCGCAGCCACTCGTGTCCGGCTGGGGACTTGCGTAGGCCCTGCCGGCCGCTCGCAAGTCCGCTGGACCTGCAATACTCCGCTCCGGCGGCGCTGTGGTGTTTGACCGATATCCTTACTGCAAGCTATCTTAGCTCAGTTAATTGCCGCCCCCCGACAACTTCGGCAACACGCCGGATACCGTATGTCGCCAGGTACAGTGTGACCAACATCAGGCCTATCTCGGCTGATTCCGCAATGTGCCGCTTCAACACGGCTCCCCATTCGCAACATTAGGAGCCCCTATGGTCGGCCTGCTGACCTCGCACGGCAACCTCGCACGTCATCCCATCCTGGGCCCCGCGCTCTTGTTGGTGTGGATGGTGTTTGGCGCCGCACTGCTGTCCGCCTGGACCAGCGGCGTTTATGGACCGGTCAGGACCTATACTCTGGCGGTTCCCGATATGCGCCAGGACAAAGGCTGCACCTATGTTGCGTCGATCGAAAAACACCTCCTGAGCTAGTTATTGCTTTAATTCACAGGAAATTCCCCCCGGCAACCAGGCATCGCGATTACTGCTGTCGGAGGACGGTCGGCCGGTCCCGAACGCGCACGCATCGCACAAGGGTCTCGCGTCATCGGGATCGGCTGGCTATTCCTATTGTGAAAAACAACTCTGGTTTTCGGCCGTGGGCCTTGATCATAATTCCGCCCACCTTGTTCAGTCCCAGCGTCGCTGCTCCCTTGCAGAACATGGTCTGGCGCGCGCAAATCCACATGGGCCGGCCAGTCTTGGGCGGATTTGTGATCAAGGCGAGTTGCCGAGTCACCTTGCCGGTCGCGACGTTGAACCCGGCAATCAGGATATGGGTGCCATGGCGCTGATACGCGAACTCGCGGCGCTCGACCCGTCCCGAGGT
>JADNEJ010000249.1 GCA_016292295.1 Candidatus Thiodictyon intracellulare | reverse complement strand
GCCGTGGCGTCACGCGCGGGACCGTCGCCCAACTGCAAAAATGGCCAAAGTCGAGCTTGTGCGAGCGCCTCAATAATGTCTTTGATCAGGGCCCGCTCGTGGTCCAGATCCGCGGGGGAGGAGACAAGGATTCTGACCTGGGACTGCGCAATCGCGTGCACTCGGTGAGGGCAAGAAAGGGATTGTCGGGGCAGTCCTCCGCTATAACGCGATCGCCGCGGCTCCTCAGACCACCCGCGCGCTGGTCGGCGGCGTGATGCGCGCTCGACACGGCGACCCGCAACCGGAGTAGAATCAAGGTGAGAACGACGACGTCCGAAATCCCACTTGAGCGCTAATCGGATCGCCACCTGAGCAGGAGGAACGCAAGGTGTTCCACCATGAGAGCGCAGACACCGAACGCTTTGAGCAGGTCATCCTGCTCGCGGTGCGTCATATCATCGGCGGGGCCACTCCGGCGGGCTTCCTCACCTGGGCCGAGGCGGAGGTCCCGGACTTGCTCGGGCTCTATTACCATGGGCTCGACGATGTTGAAATCAGGCGCCTGGCCCGGTTGCTGGCCATCGCTATCTGGAATGCGACCCCCCGCCCAGAGTTGGGTTTCAGCACCCAGCCGCTGCCAAGCCCCCGGCCCGAGGCGCCTTGCCCCTGCGGGTCGGGGCAGTGCTATCGCGATTGCTGCGGCACCGTGGATGACCTGCCGGAGCTTTCCAGCGAACTGATCTGGGAACTGCTGCTCGACGAACTCCCCGAGCGCGCACTTAAGGATGCACTCAACTCGGGGGCTATCCCCAGCCCCCTGCTCGCCCATCTGGCGGACCGCTGGCTGGGACAGGACCGACCCGGGCGCGCCGTGACCCTGCTGGAGCCGGTCTTTGCCGGGACCCTGGCGGATTTGGACGGTGACTATGAGCCGGCCTTCGACGTGCTCTGCGATGCCTATGACCGGCTCGATCACTGGCGTAAGAAGCTCGCCTTCCTGGAGCGCCTCTGTCACGAGGGCAGCCGCGCGCTGCAGGCCGCCGCCTGGCGGCGGCGCAGTACCATGTACATTGACGAGGGGGACTTGGAGGGCGCCCAGGGCGCCTTCGCCGCGGCGCTGCGCAGTGACCCGGATAACCCGGGCACGGCTTTGCTGGAGATTACCCTGCTGGCCGCCCAACACAAGGACGATCTGGCTCGGGCGCGGGCGCGCTTCTGGCTGCATCGCCTGCGCCGCGTCGGGTACCGGGAGGAAGGGTTCATGCAGTTCCTAGCCCAGGCCGTCAAGGACCTCCAGGAGGCCCTGGTCGACAGCTATGCGGACGCGCTGGACCCGATCCTCCTGGACCTATATGACTGGGTGGAGGTGGCGACCGCCCGGCCCCTGCCGAAGTATCGGTTGGTGGCGGTGCGTCCGGCGCGCCCGGCCAGCCCGGTGGGTCAACTCCCGCTGTTCGACGACGGGCAGGGGTTAGTGCGGCGGCGGCCGCTGATGGTCTTCAGCATCCCCGCCGAGTTGCGTCCGCCCTCGGCGGTGCGGCGTCTGGAGGCCCTGTGGCGAGGGCTCTTCCCCGGCGGCAAGCCGCAATCCACCCAGCTGACTCTGGGCGATGAGGGGCGCATCTGGCTATCCGCCCAGTGGAGTGACTACCTGCTCGGTCACCCGGAGGCGGCCGACAGCCTGGACTGCCTCGACGACCTGGCGTCGGCCCTGTATGAACACCCGGAGAGTACGCTGCCCTGGATCGCTCACGCCCTGCTGCGACCCCTGGTGGACCGCGCCTGGGCACTCGTCACCCGCGCCCTGCCGCCGGAGGTCTCCTACCACCTACCCTGGGCGCGGGAGCGCAACCGGCCGGCGTTGCGGCTGCTGTTCCGGCGCTATCTGTGTCAGCTCGATGAAGGCCACCCGCAGGCCGCGGCCCTCACCCTGGAGACCCTGTTGCGGCTCAATCCGCAGGACAATCATGGGGTGCGGGCCGAGCTCATGAACCACTACCTGCGCACCGGAGAGGACCAGCGGGCGCTGGCCCTAGTGCGCTGCTTCCCGGACGATCTGCTGGCGGACCTGGCCTACGGCGAGGTCCTGGCGCTGTATCGGATGGGTGAACAAGAGCGGGCCCGCGCCGCCCTGAGGACCGCGGTCGACCGGCTGCCGCGTATCCCCCGCTATCTGACCCGCAAACGCATCAAGCGCCCCCGTCTGAGCCCACTCGGGGCCACTCCGGGCGGCGAGGACCAGGCTTGGATGTATCGGGAGGCCATGCGCGACGTCTGGGAGGCCGAGCCCGGCATCCTGCGCTGGCTCAAGCGGGTCACCTCCTGACCCAGGGCGCCGGACACCAGCCTGGCGCGTCGCTCCGGCCAATTCAACGCCAGAGGCAATGCAAGCACGATGGAAACCCTTTACCGCATCGTCTTCAACGGTGAAACGCTCTCCGGGCTGACCGCGGAGCAAATCATCGAGGCCTTCGTCACGCGCTTTCTGGTGCGCGAACAGCGGGCCCGGAAGATCGTCCTGGGCGGCCGCCACACCGTGCTCAAGCGCGGCCTGGATCAGGTCAAGGCACAACGCTACAGCTCCGCGCTCAAGAAAATCGGACTCCTGATCGTGCTGAAGCCCCAGAGCCCGGTCACGGAGCCCCCGCTGTCGGTCGAACTCAACCCGAGCATCGATCTCAGCCACAGTGAAATGGCCTCGTACTACGACACGCCCGCCTCGAAACCGGTCTCGGCACCCGCCTCGGGGCCTTGCCGACGACTGGTCGCGCTGTCCCAAGTGCCGACAGCCCGCGGTTTCCCCTGTCACGGAGGTCTGCCAGTCGTGCGGGCTGACGGTGGAGCGCTATCTCGCCCGGCGCGCCGAACAGGCGAACGCGACGGGCGCGGCCAGTGGCGACAACCCCTATGCCCCGCCGGCGGCGGACTTGACCCGACCCGCGATCGGTTGGAGCGGCGAGGAACTGCGCCAACCCCGGCCGGCATCTGCCGGCCGGGGTTGGGCCTGGGTGCGGGAGGCCTGGGGGCTCTTTAAGGGTCGGCCCTGGGCCTAGGTCGGAGCCTTCCTGGTCTATTTCCTGATCTCCGGCGTCCTCAACTTGGTGCCCTATGGCCTCGGCGGGCTCCTCATGGCCGCCCTCAGCCCCATCCTAACCGGGGGCCTGATGATCGGCGCCCAATTCCAGCTACAAGGCGGCGGCTTCGAGGTCAGGCACCTGTTCGCGGGGTTCCAGCGCAATCCCGGGTCCCTCGCCCTGGTCGGCGTGGCTACGTTGGGGTTTTCCGTCATGCTGTTGCTCGCCATTGCGCTGCTTGGGGGGCTCGCCGCGTATCTGCTTGCTGGCCCAGATGTCATCGCCGGGATCGATCACAAGAGTTTCGATTCCAACCAGCTGGGGCCTAAGGACATGGTGTTCGTGCTCCTGCCGGTGTTGCTCTTACTGCTGGTCTTCGTTCCCCTGGGAATGGCCGCGTTCTTCGCTCCGGTAGCCTGTTAGCCCCCCTGTTCTTAGCCCTCGTAGACGATCATAAGCTTACGCGACACAGCTCGACGGCCGTGCCAGAATATGGCACAACCTCCTAAGCGAGA
>JADNEJ010000175.1 GCA_016292295.1 Candidatus Thiodictyon intracellulare | reverse complement strand
CTATGGAAATTCTTTAAGAAAAAAATTCTGTATAAAAAGTATTACGAATCATTTGACGGATTTCGCAAAGCCTGCGCAGACTTTTTCAGCAACCTGGGTGAGTACCAAGGCGGCTTGCGCTCCTTGCTGACGTAGAATTTTGACATAACCGATCGGTGAGGAAACCGAAAATTTAGCATTAGCTGAGTATAGCATCGTCGTGGGCGTTACCCTGACGGTGAACATGCAGCAGAGGCGAAGTCTCTGATTATTTGCGTCAATCTGCGTTCATTTGCGGCTAAACTGCTTTTCTGGGATGAACAAACAGAAAACACCCGGACGAGGCTGCAACCATGGGCAATAACGAAACGATCGGTGGGTACCGGTGATGAGCGAGGTACGCGCCACGGCGCGGCTGCGCAATTTCCTGGACGTGGGGTTGGCCGAGCGCGGTCAGGGCAACCTCGCGAGCATCCCCACCAGCACGCTCGATTGTCTGGTGGACACCGGGGCGATCATAATCCTGTTGCCGGAAGATGAGGTGGGGAAGCTCGGGCTCCTGAAGGGCGGCCAAGTCATCGTGACCTACGCGGACGATCACGAAAGAGGAACGGCCCACGGTCTGGAGGTCCAGATCCTCGGGCGCACCATGGTGACTGATTGCGTGGTCGGTCCCCCTCTGTGCGAACCACTGACCGGCCAACTCGTGCTGGAACCACTGGATCTGGTGGTGGACTGCGGGCACAAGATCCTCACCCCGAGGCCGGAGTCGCCGAACCTGCTCCTGCTGAAGGCGAAGTCGATGCTCACCCCGTGACAGCCGCTCCCCATGCTGCGAAGATCAACGGCTGAGAACGTCGGCATCAAACGCCGCACTCGGGCCCCACCGAGAACCCCAAGAGCCATGAGCACCAAAGACCACCTGATCATTTTCGATACCACACTGCGCGATGGCGAGCAGTCCCCTGGGGCCTCCATGACCCGCGATGAGAAGGTGCGCATCGCCAAGGCCCTGGAGAAGCTCAAGGTGGACGTGATCGAGGCCGGCTTCCCGATCGCCAGCCTCGGGGATTTCGAAGGTGTGAAGGCGGTCGCCGCGGTGATCAAGGACAGTCGGGTATGCGGCCTGGCGCGTGCCATGGGCAAGGACATCGACCGCGCCGGCGAGGCCTTGGCCGGGGCCCGGGCCGGGCGCATCCACACCTTTATCGCCACCTCGCCGATCCATATGGAGAAGAAGCTCGGCATGACGGCCGACCAGGTCCTGGAGCAGGCAGTCCATGCGGTCAAACGGGCGTTGCGCTACACCGACGACGTGGAGTTCTCCCCGGAGGACGCCGGGCGCTCGGAGATCGACTTCCTGTGCCGGATTCTGGAGGCGGTGATCGACGCCGGCGCCCGCACCGTGAATATCCCCGACACCGTGGGCTACAACATCCCCGACCAGTTCGGTGCCCTGATCCGCACCCTGAAGGAACGGGTGGTCAATGCCGACAAGGCCATCTTCTCGGTCCATTGCCACAACGACCTGGGGCTCGCCACCGCCAACTCGCTCGCCGCCGTGCGCAACGGGGCGCGCCAGGTGGAGTGCACCATCAACGGCCTGGGTGAGCGCGCCGGCAACGCGGCCCTGGAGGAGATCGTCATGGCGGTGCACACCCGCCAGGACCTCTTCGACTGCGATGTAGGCCTCGATACCACCCACATAGTCCCCTGCTCGCGCTTGGTCTCCAGCATCACCGGATTCCTGGTCCAGCCCAACAAGGCTGTGGTTGGGGCCAATGCATTTGCGCATGAGGCCGGCATCCATCAGGACGGGGTACTCAAGAACCGCGAAACCTACGAGATTATGCGCGCCGAGGATTTGGGCTGGAACGCCAACCGCATGGTCCTGGGCAAGCACTCGGGCCGCAGCGCGCTGCGCAGCCGCCTGCTGGAGTTGGGGGTGGTCTTGAGTTCGGAGGAGGAACTCAACGCCGCCTTCTCCCGCTTCAAGGACCTGGCGGACAAGAAGCACGACATCTATGACGAGGACCTCCAGGCCCTGGTTAGTGACGCCAACCTGGACGCGGCCAAGGAGCGGGTTAAGCTGGTGTCATTGCGCGTCTGCTCGGAGACCGGAGAGACCCCGAGTGCGGACTTGGTGCTGATGGTCGACGGGGCCGAGCGGCCCGGTACCGCCACTGGCGACGGCCCGGTGGACGCTACCTTTAGGGCCATCGAATCCGTCGTCGCTAGCGGCACCGTGCTCATGCTCTACTCGGTCAACGCCATCACCAGCGGCACCGATGCCCAGGGAGAGGTCACGGTGCGGCTGGAAAAGGGTGAGCGCATCGTCAACGGCCAGGGGGCCGATACCGATATCGTTATCGCCTCCGCCAAGGCCTATCTGAACGCTGTCAACAAAATCCTCCAGCCCCTGGCGCGTGCTCACCCCCAGATCGACGACGTCTGAGCCGGGTAGCCGCAGGAATAGACCCGATGTTAGACGAGACCCGTCGCCGCGCCTACCTGCACGCCATGGGCATCGACCTGTGGGTGCCGCGCCTGGCCGCGCCGCTGGCGCAGGGGTCGCCCGTGGGGGCGCTGCACCCTCAACCGGCACCAGCGGCGGCGCCGCCCCAGTCACCGCGACCGGTCGCGGTGCGCTCCCAGCCCGCCAACGACGCTCCCCAGGCCATGACCGAGCCGCCGCCCGGGCCGGACCTCGGCTGGGACACGGCCTGGGAACCGGTCGGCGACCCGGTGTGGGAGCCGGCGTGGGAAGCGCCGCCGGCGCCGGCGGGACCCACCCGCGCCAAGACCCCGTCGCGGACTCCACAAGCCGCCGCACTACCCGCTAAGGCCCCCGTGGTCGTCCCGCCCACCCTGCTCGACGATCCCGCCACCCTGGATTGGGACGCCCTGGCCGCCGCGGTCGCCGCCTGTCGCGCCTGCGCACTCTGTGAGACCCGCACCCGCACCGTCTTCGGGGTCGGCGACCGCCAGGCGCGACTGTTGGTTATCGGCGAGGCCCCGGGGACGGACGAGAACCGGGCGGGCGAGCCCTTTGTCGGCCGAGCGGGCCAGCTCTTGAACCAGATACTGGCTGCCATCGGCCTGGAACGCGGTCAGGTTTACATCGCCAACATCCTCAAGTGCCACCCGCCGGGCAACCGCAATCCGCACCCGGGCGAGGTCGCGCACTGTCAGGGCTACTTGGCGCGGCAGGTCGCACTGATTCGTCCCCGCGTGATCCTGTCCGTGGGTGCGGTCTCCGCCCAGAACCTGCTCGGCACCGACACCCCCGTGGGCCGTCTGCGCGGGCGCTGGTTCGACTACGGACCCGCGGCCGTCCCACTGCGCGTTACCTACCACCCCGCCTATCTGCTGCGCTCACCCGAGCACAAGGGCAAGGCCTGGGAGGACCTGATCGAGGTGTCACGTCGGCTCGGCAGCGGCGGCTAACAGCCTGTCGGACTTAGCGTCCGGCGCCACCGCCTGAGGCACTTGGGCGGACTTTTGTGGAAGAAAAAGACGATTTTCAGCTAGAAACGCAGTTTTCCGCGGTGTTTCCCTTACTGCAGACGTAATACGGCCACCCGTTTCAGGTTCCACGCCAGGCAGGCCAGCGTCCACTCGCCCTGGACGTTGTCCAGTCCACGGGTGAGAAATTGGCGAAA
>JADNEJ010000023.1 GCA_016292295.1 Candidatus Thiodictyon intracellulare | reverse complement strand
GCGGCCCTGACGGCCATACACAACTTCTATGTCCGCCGCCCCGACGGCACCACCGTCGCTGAACGCTTCTTCGGACGGGCCCACCCGGTGCTGGTTCCGCCCTGTTCGATCTGGCAGCGCAGGCGCGGGTCGGCTGCGGCGAGGAGGCCCAGTAAGAGGACCGAGCCTACCCGGCGAGCGGTCGCGCGGATGCTTCTTATTCGGCGTGTCGGCATCTCATTGCTTCCGAGTGGACGATAGGCGATTGCGAACCGTCGGTTGGGGAATGGAACGAGCCCCAAGCGTTCAGCGTCAGACATTGTGCAGTTAGTTCGTCGGGCTTCGTTCCTGGGCCCACCCTGCCATGAATTCCTGCCCGATCCGGGGGCTCGGAAACCCGGCGCCAGGTAGCCGATGTCGAGCATCATGACTCCGACGCCGATGAAGGAGACGATGCGGGCAACGGCGCCGCTCTCGGCCGGGTCGACCAGGAACAGCTTGACCACCACCAGAGCGAGCAGCAAGGCCCCGGCCATCCAGACGACGCGCGGGCCTTGATCACAAATCCGCCAAAGGCCTGCCGGCCCATGTGGGTTTACGCGCGCAAGACCATGTCCTGCAATGGATCAGCGACACCTGAACTGAACAAGGTAGACGAAATTATGATCAAGGCCCGACGCGCAGGCCGCGGCGGGTGCCGACCCGCATCGCCCTCCATGGCAGCCAGGCCCCAGCAGCGTGACAGGGCGACTAGGAAGGGGGTCGACGCGAACAGTGCCGCCATTGCCCCGCTCTCGCTGTGACCAAGGATCCAGGGTAACACCTACCCCAGTCCCATCGCCCCCTCCAGACCCATGCTGGTACCATGGCGCACCGCCCTACCGCGGACAATGCTCAGCACCTCGGCGCCCATCGACCCGCCCCGCGACCCTAGCCCCTGCCCGGTCACTTGCAGCGAGAGCCAAGGGCCCACCGAGCGCCGCGGCCAGGCTCACCGATCGCCACTGGGCGGACGCAGACCACCGCCCCCCAACGTTTCGGAGAGCACCCATGAGTCTACTGTACCGGCGGCTCACCGCCCTGGTCCTTCTGGGTGCCATGCCGCTCGTCGCAGCGCCGATCCAGGCCGACACCCTGCAGGACGTCAAGGCGCGCGATGCGATGCGCTGCGGGGTCAATCGTGGACTTCTGTCGGACGGTGGTGGCGGCGGTGCTCGGCCAACAGGACAAGGTGGAAATGGTACCCATCCCCAGCGACAACCGCTTCGATGCGTTACGCCAGGGGAAAAGTGGACGTGCTCACACGCAACACCACCTGGTCCCTCTCGCGGGACCTGGGTTCGGAGATCACTTTCGTCGGCGTCTTCTACCACGAAGGCCAGGGCTTCATGGTCCACCGGGACACCAGCACCCTGAGCGCGCGTGAACTCTCCAAGAAAACGGTGTGCGCTGCCGGCATCAGTGGTCCACAGAACGTACGCGTCTATTTCACCCGTAATCACATGGAGTTGGGCCTCAAGGAGTTCCTCGATACCCCAGCGGCGGTCAACGCCTACCTGGCCGGCGCCTGCTACGCTCTGGCCGCGGACCCCTTCCAATTCTACGCCATGCGCGCCGGACTGGCGAGCGAGGACGCCCATCGTATCCTGCCGGAAGTGATCTCCAAGGAGCCCCTGTCACCAGCGGTCCGCACGGGCGACGGCCGCTGGTTCGACATCGTGCGCTGGACCCTCTTCACCCTGATCAACGCGGAAGAGGCCGGGGTCGACTCCTGCAATGTCGAGGCGGCGCGCGCGCTCATGCCGACGACATTCAGCTCCTTTTGGACGTGGACGGTCAGACCGGCAAGCTGCTCTGGCTCGGCAAGGCTGGAGCTATCGGATCATCAACCAGGTAGGAAACTACGGGGGGATCTTTGAACGCAACCTGGGGGCGGGATCACCGCTCAAGATCGAGCGCGGCGTCAATGCGCTGTGGCGCGATGACAACGTCCTCTACGCCCCTCCTGTCCGTTAAGAAAGCGGCATTATGTAGCAAACACACATGGATATTTATTCAGTGACTTGGCTACGACTGTCCGATTCTGAGCCAGCCCCAGCAACTGGGTTTCTCACCGAAATCTGGGAGATCCCGTCGCCCGGCGCCCACCCGTCCGCATCGCACTGAGTTGCCGCTAGATTCCGCGTAACCAATTGATTCGATAATTATGTGCAGCTGCTACATAATGCCGTAAGATAAGGACGTTAGTACGGAAGGACGTTGGGGCGCGGCAATCCGGGGACGCATCGCGTACTCTCGCACCAACCTACTCCCGTATTAGCGTACTCACATACTAACGTACTAACATACTAACGTATTTCCGACTGAGTTCTGTCATGCCATTGATCAAACCCTTCGCCGGACTGCGCCCCGCCCCCGGCCGTGCCGCCGCGGTGGCCGCGCCGCCCTATGATGTGATGAACGCGCCGGAGGCCCGCGCCATGGTGGCGGGCCGGCCCTTGAGCTTCTTGCACATCTCGCGCCCGGAGGTGGACATGCCGCCCGACACCGACCCCTATGCCCCGGCGGTCTATGCCAAGGCACGCGAGAACCTGGAGCGGCTGTGCGCCGAGGGCGTCCTGGTCCGCGACCCAGCGGCACGCTATTATTGTTATCGCCTGACCATGGGTCGGCATGTGCAAACCGGACTGGTGGCCGCCGCTTCGGTGGCCGCCTATAATGCAGGGCGGATCAAGAAACACGAATTCACCCGCCCGGTGAAGGAAGACGACCGGGTACGCCAGATCGACGTGCTCAACGCCCAGACCGGCCCCGCGTTCCTGGTCTACAGCGCCAGCCCCGACATCGACCAGGTCCTGGCAGGCGTGAGTGCCGCTGCCCCGGAGGTGGATTTCACCGCCCCGGACGGGGTATGCCACGAACTCTGGTCCATCACCGACCAGCCTACCATCGGCGGGCTCACCCAGTCCTTCGAGGCCCTGGATGCCCTCTATGTGGCCGATGGACACCACCGCTCCGCCGCCGCCTCCAGGGTGGCCGCCGCGCGCCGGGCCACCAACCCCAATCACACCGGCAACGAGTCCTACAACCGGTTTCTGTCCGTGCTGTTCCCGCACGATCAGATGCAAATCCTGCCCTACAACCGCCTGGTGCGGGACCTGCACGGCAAGACCCCGGAGGCCTTCCTGGGCCACTTGGCCGACGCCTTCACCATCACGCCGACCCCGGCGCCGGTCGCCCCCCAAGGGCCGGGCCAATTCGGCATGCGCCTGGCCGGCGAATGGTTCCGGCTGGATCTGAACCCCGCCCGCATCCCCGCCGCGGACCCGGTACGCCGGCTCGACGTGAGCCTGCTCCAGGACCAGGTCATCGAGCCCCTGCTCGGCATCGCGGACCCCCGCCGCGACGAGCGCATCGACTTCGTGGGCGGCATCCGCGGCCTCGCGGCGCTCGGCGCCCGGGTGGACTCGGGCGAGATGGCGGTCGCTTTCTCGCTCCACCCCACGTCCATGGACGAACTGATGGCGGTTGCGGACTTGGGCGAGGTCATGCCGCCCAAATCCACCTGGTTCGAGCCCAAACTGGCGGACGGGCTGGTCAGTCACGTCCTGGACTAGCAGCCTGTCGGACTTCGGGGCCCCGTCGGGGCGGCGGGTCCGGTACACTGT